>JALSPE010000020.1 GCA_026986085.1 Campylobacteraceae bacterium
AATAGCAGGAAGAAGTGGTCGAAGCAAAGATGCGCTAATATTAATACAAACTGCCCAAGCTAACTTTTTTATCCCCTATCTAAAAGATTATGAAATATTTTTAAAAGAGGAGTTGCAATTTAGAGAAAACCTCTATCCACCATACAAAAACTTAGCTAGAGTGCTTATATCTAATAGAGATTACCAAAAAGCATATAAAACAATGCAAAAAAACGAGCAAACCCTAAAGCTCTTTAAAGATATAGAGATAGTAGGCTCAGGAGCAGCTCCGATAGAGAGGGTAGCTAATAAGTGGAGGTTTAATATACTATTAAGAGCAAAGAAAAGAGTAGCACTCATAAAAGCTCTACACGCTATTTATAACACAAAAGATACCGAAATTGATATGGATCCTGTAGATTTTTCTTAAATTATCCCAAATAATACAATAGGATTGCCAAAATTAGTGATAGTGCTTGAATTGTGGGTGTTTGTAAAAAATTTGAGCTTAACCCAAAAGCTTAGGCGATGATTTTTTATAAATACCCACAGCACAATGACTATTGCAAGGCAGGTGATTTCAATTGTATTATTTGGGATTATGGTATAATAGAATAAACAAAGGAGAATTATGAAAAAACTACTACTTATTGTAGCCCTTGTTGCTACAAATGTAACTTTTATTTTATCAAAAAATATAGAGGCAAATATTTTAAAAGTGACAACTACAAAAAGTGAGAATAGTTATACTTTTAGCGTAAGAGTAAAAAGTGACGAAACAGGATGTAAACAGTATTGTAACTGGTGGGAGATTTTAGATGAAAAAGGTAGATTGCTATACAGAAGAATACTATTTCACTCTCACCCAACAGAGCAACCATTTACTAGATCTGGTGGTAGCCTAAAACTAGATAAGAATCAAAAAGTGTATATTAGAGCTCATATGAATAATTTAGGTTATGTAGGAAATGTTTTTGAAGGAACTGTATCTTCTGGCTTTAAAGAGAGTAAAAATCCACCAAAATTTTCAACTATAATAGAGAAACAAAAACCTCTACCTGATGGTTGTGCTTTTTAAAGTTTAAATATGATAGAATAGATTAAAAAAGATGTAATATGAATAGTAGATACCCAACTAAAAAGATATATATAAAAGATGTGCCAATAGGTGGTGATGCTCCTATAAGTGTGCAATCTATGACTTACAGCAATACCCAAGATGTAGAAGCAACACTAGAGCAAATTAGAAGACTCCAATTTGTAGGTGCTGATATAGTTAGAGTTGCTGTGCCAGATATGGAGGCAGCATTAGCACTAGAGAAAATATCTAAAAACACAACTATGCCTCTTGTAGCCGATATACACTTTAACTATCGCTTAGCCCTAGAAGCTGCAAAGTGGGTTGATTGTATTCGTTTTAATCCAGGGAATATTAGCGATAAAGATAAAATTAAAGAGATAGTAAAAGCGTGTAAAGAGCGTTCTCTTCCTATTAGAATTGGTGTAAATTCAGGTAGCCTAGAGAAAGAGTTTGAAGATAAGTATGGTCCAACTGCAAAAGCGATGGTTGCAAGTGCTGAGTATAATATTAAATTTTTAGAAGATTTAGACTTTACAGATATAAAAATATCTCTAAAAGCGAGTGATGTTCCAAGAACTGTAGAGGCATATAGAATGCTTAGACCCCTAAATAACTACCCATTTCATTTAGGTGTTACAGAGGCTGGAACAATCCACCACGCCACTATTAAATCTGCAATAGGTCTTGGCTCTTTGCTTCTTGATGGTATTGGCGATACTATGCGTATATCAATTACTGGAGAGTTAGAAAAAGAGATAATCGTAGCTAGAGATATTCTAAAAGACAGTGGGCGAGTAAAAGAGGGATTAAATATAATATCTTGCCCAACTTGTGGACGAATAGAAGCAGATTTGGTATCTGCAGTAGCCGAAGTTGAAGAGAGAACAAAACATATTAAAACTCCACTGAATGTATCTGTTATGGGGTGTGTTGTAAATGCCATAGGCGAAGCTAAACACGCAGATGTGGCAATAGCTTACGGCAAAGGCGTTGGTATGGTTATGGTAAAGGGAGAAGTGGTAGCAAAGTTACCAGAAGCAGAGCTTGTAGATAGGTTTGTTCAAGAGGTAGAGTTAATGGCAAGTAAGCAGAATTAAAAGTTTAAGAGACTAATAGGATTATTCAAGTGGAAGAGTTATATAATTTAAATGTAGAAAAAGCTGTTCTATCAGCTATCATTTTTGACCCAGAGATTTTTGAAGAGGTTGCTTCTTTCTTGAAACCCAGCGATTTCTATCTACCATTTCATCAACATCTATTTAATGCAATGGAGTCTCTTTTTGAGCAAGAGCTTCCAATAGATGAAGAGTTTTTAAAAAAAGAGTTAAATAAAAGTGGTAAATTTGATGAGATAGCTATGATAGAGGTTCTCTCATCAAATCCAATTACAAATACAAAAGCTTATGTTCAAGAGATTAAAGCCTACTCAAATAAACGAGCTCTTATAACTCTTGCTACTCAAATAAAAAAGCTAACAATTGAAGATGATTTAGATGCAGCAGAGGTAATGGATAGAGTTGAGCAAAAACTCTACGAAATTACCCAAGATAGCGTAAGCGAAGATTTTAGAGACTCAAAAGAGATAACCGTAGCTATGCTAAAAGAGATAGAGAGGCTCAAAGAGCTTGGAAACTCTAAATTGATAGGAATTGACACAGGGTTTGAAAATCTAAACGATAAAACAAGTGGTTTTGGAAAAGGAGATTTAGTAATTATTGCTGCAAGACCAGCGATGGGAAAAACAGCACTGGTGCTAAACATGGCTCTAAAGGCAATTGAGAGAAACGAGGGTGTGGCGTTTTTCTCTTTAGAGATGCCAGCAGAACAGTTGATGCTAAGAATGCTTTCTATAAAGACCTCTATCCCTCTACAAGCACTAAGGGTTGGTAACTTAAAAGATGATGAGTGGAGCCGACTTTCCACTGCAACAGATGATATGAGCCGACGAAAACTCTTTGTAGATGATGGTGGTTACGCTACAATTCACCATGTAAGAAGTAAATTAAGAAAACTAAAATCTCAACATCCAGAAATTAGCCTAGCAATTATAGATTACCTTCAGCTAATGAGTGGAGATGCAAGAAGTCAAGCTGGAAGGCAACAAGAAATTAGTGAAATATCAAGAGGCTTAAAGCAGTTAGCAAGAGAGTTAGAGATTCCTATTATTGCACTATCTCAGCTAAACCGTTCACTAGAAAATCGTGAAAATAAACGCCCGATGCTTAGCGACCTAAGGGAGTCTGGTGCGATAGAGCAAGATGCCGATATTATTCTTTTTGTCTATAGAGATGATGTCTATAGAGAGGCAAAAGAGAAAGAAAAAGAGATGAAAGCAAAGGCCGAAGGCAAACCATATGAATCAACATACCAAAGAAAAGAAGAAGAAGAGACAGAGCTAATTATTGGAAAACAAAGAAATGGTCCAACTGGAACAGTTGATCTTCTCTTTCAAAAAAGATTTACCCGTTTTGTTGATGCAAAATCTAAAAGCTCTGCATACGAAGTTGTATTTGAGAGTGGAAACTACGATACAAGCGAAGGAAAAATAGAGCTTCCACCTATTTAAAAGATGAACTCTGTATCTCTATTTAAAAGCCAAAAAGAGTTTATAGTAGTATCTATAATACTTATATTAATTATAGTAGCAAGAGTTACACTATTAAATATCGACTATAAAAAATTAAAATCTCTAAATGGATACTACTATACAGATGCAAAGATAGAGAGGATTTATAGCTCTAAATATAAAGACTCCCATCTCTTTAAATTAAAATCACAAGAGGGTTTTAAATTCTTTATATATAGCCACAAAAGTGGGTTAAAAAGAGGCGATTGGGTTAGAGCTAAATTAAAATTAAAAGAAGATACAAACTTCTGGGAATACCTAAAAGGATTCTTTGCATATGGAGATATTTTAGAGTATATACAAAGCCAAATAACCCCTAAAGAGGATATCAAAAAGATAATCTCAAAGCAACACACCAATAAAGATATATCAAATTTATACAGTGCAATATTTCTAGCAGAACCACTTAACAAAACTTTAAGAGAGAAAATATCCTCTCTTGGTATATCCCACCTTGTTGCATTAAGTGGATTTCACCTTGGAATATTGTGGCTTACACTCTACGGCATTCTATACATTCCATACAGATATGCACAAGAGAGGTTTTTCCCATGGAGAAATAGAGCTATAGATTTAGGCTTACCAATTTTGGCAATTTTAGGTATATATATACTCTTTACTGGCTCTCCACCTGCACTTGTTAGATCATATATAATGCTACTAGTTGGCTATATTTTACTGATTTTTGGGCTGGAGTTACTGGAATTCAAGCTTTTAGCTTTTATAACCCTGCTTATATTGCTATTTGAACCTAGATTAATAGCATCAACTGCACTATTTCTATCTATATCTGGTGTATTTTATATATTTTTACTTATAAAATGGTTTAAGAATTTACCACCTCTAATTTTATCTGTAATTATTTTACCAATTTTAATATTTTTATTAATGTTCCCAGTTGGACACTATTTTTTTGCTAATACCACACTCTGGCAACTTAGCTCACCAATTTTATCTATACTATTTACCATATTCTACCCAATTAGCGCCATCTTACATATATTAAATATTGGATATCTATTCGATAATGCGCTAGAGTGGCTATTTTCAATACCTTTAGAGCCAAAAGCCATTCAACTAAATAGAACTGTCTATATCACTTATGCCCTACTCTCATTATCTTCAATATTTAATAAAAAACTATTCATCTTAACAATTATATTTGCAATAGCAATAACAACTTGGTATAT
>JALSPE010000021.1 GCA_026986085.1 Campylobacteraceae bacterium
ATTGAAGTTTATCACCAACCATATCTTTTGTAAGTGGATGAGTATCTGTTTTATTCATAATATCTTCACCCAATTTTACCATTCTACCAACTTCACCTTCAGGGTAACTCTTTGGTGCAGTCCCTGCCATTAATACCATAGAACTTGCAATACCAAGCATTACAACTTTAGAAATTTTCATTTTTTAATCCTTTTTAGTAATATAATGATATTGTATAATCGTAATGTAACTTCAATGTAACAAATTTATTTGATTTATGAATAGGATAGGTCAGTTTGTATTATGCAAAGAGTATAGTTTATACAGAAGCAAGGCTTTTGCCTTACTTACTTTTATTAGTTGGTAGTTTTAATTATCTCTACCTCTTGTGTGGTTGCCATCTTTATCTATATCTGCATCTCCATTCATATTGCCATTACCATTTGCGTGTGCAGAGTTCTCATTTTCTTTTGACTCTTTTGGGTATTCGGCTTTTGTTTTGCAATACTCATCTCCAAGAGAGCAACAACCGTCACTTACACCTTCGTTTTTAAGTTGCTTGTCAAATGCCCAGTAGTGTTTATAGCTTCCGTCTCTTAGGAATTCAAATGCTTTTTGAATATCTGTAGCATTAGACTCTTTTGCTAAATTTATGTAGTTATTCAAATCATTTACATCTACAACTTCAACTTTACAGCCAACTTTTAGTGCATCAACTTTAGAATTATTGCCCTCTGTAATTAAATTATCATATAGTGCCTGAATAGAGTCTATATTGTATTTACCAGCAATATTTGCATAACCTGCCTCATCCACTCTGATTAAAGTTGTTGTATTTAAATCATATTTTTCAAGTAGCTTGTAAGTTGTTTCAATATGTCTGCTCTCTGCTCTTGTTGCAATATTATTTAAAACTTTAGCATCACTATATTTTGCATACAGAGCTTTGTAAACATCATAAGCTAATCTCTCTTCATTCTCCATATAAGACATAGCCTCTTTTAACTCATCGCTTAGCTCTGATTTAGGCATGTTTACAAAAGCATTAAGCTTATCGTTAAAATTTTCATCTTGTTTACCATGACTTTCACCGTTTCCTTCTTTTGAGTCATCTCTGTTTTTGTCACCTTTTTTGGGTTTCCATCCCTTATCTATTTTTTGCTTGGTCTTTTCAAAATGCTCTTTTGCTTCTGTTTCATTTACATCAAATTTACCGTCATAATCACTATCTATATGCTCTGCAACATCTTTAGAAGATTCGTCTTTATTTAGCTCTTCAAAAAGATCTTTTTTAGAACCCTCTTTTGTCATATGTATCTCTTTATCCAAACTCTTTAACTCATCAACATACTTTTTGTCAATTACAATACCGTTACTTGCATTGTGGTCATCATCTAAAGATTGAAGAAGTTGCAGAATTCTTGTTGTAGCATTTTCATCTTTTGCAATATGCTCAGGGGTTACAAGCTCTTGGTTTGCATTCATCTCTACACTTCCAAGAATTACTTTTCCAACTTTAAATGTTACTTTATCTCCAACATTATATTTAAAATCTCCAAGTTCTCCTGTTGTCCCACTAACTTTACTGCTTGTATTATACTCCAATCCTGCAACTGCAGAATCAACAAAATATCCTGTATTCTCTGGTGTTGAAGATGCTGTTGGTGTTGTACTTCCACCACCACATCCTGTTAGTAAGATAGCCGCTGTTACTGAACTAAAAAATATTGTTTTTTTCATTATTATATCCTTTTATTTTCATTTTACGGATATATTATAACAAAGAAATGTTACCTGAATGTTAACAAAACTCTAACCTTACTGCCTTTAGTTCTAAAATATATTTTGTAATTCATCTTTTTAAGAAGTCTTTTTACTATACTAAGCCCTATACCAAGCCCTCTTTCACTCTCTTTGTAGAATCTATCAAAAACTTTTTTTGAATCTTTTACACCATAAGAGTCATTTTCTATCAATAAGCTATTATCTCTTAAAACAATTTTTATGTAACCTTTTGTTACATTATACTTACAGGCATTGCTTATGAGGTTGTTTACCACTCTGTGTATTGCACTTTTATCCCCAATTGTAACTACACTCTCCAACTCTACTTGCCAATTTAAGTTGTTGTAGATATATTTAAAAAACTCTATGCTCTCCTCTACAATAGGTTTTAAATCTAACTCTTTACTCTCTAATGATTTGTCTCTTAGGTAGTTATCCAAATTGGTATGAAGCATTGCAATAGTGTTTGCACTCTGCTTAATATTATTAATCTCCTCATTTTCTATATCTAAAAGTTTTAAATTGATAAGTATCGATGTGATTGGCGTATTTAGGTCGTGTATAATATCTTTTATAAAGCTATCAAGAAGTCTCATAGACTCTTTTATCGGCTTCAGAGAGTATAGAGCAAAAAGAAAAGAGACAACAGCACCGATAATTGAAAGTATTATAAACTTAAGAGCTAAATCATCCTTTGCTCTCTCTATTTTTGCATTAAATGCTTTTTTGGGGTAGGCTATTACCAAATCTGTTGTATCATTAATTGGTGTATATAACTTTAGAGTCTCTTTGTTCAAAGTGTAGTAATCTCTTTTTTTACGATTTACAATATCTACAACTATATCTTTGTCACCCGATAGAGTAAAACTGTAGTTTTTCATCTTTAGCTCTAAATTTGAGAATATATTACGCTTTTGAGTCTCTAAATAGTGCGCATATAAAAATACCAAAAATACCTCAAAAACCAGAAAAAAGAGCATAAAACTCTTTATTAAAGACTCTTTTTCAGATAATCTTATAACCAACTCCTCGCTTATTTTCTATATCGATACCCAACTGCTTTTTTAGTTTGGATATATTTACCCTTAATGCACCGTCACTGCTATTTCCCAAAAGCTCCAAAAGTTCATATTTTGACAGATAGTTTGGATAAGCTTTTGCAAGATGCAAAAATATATCTTTTAAAACACCACCCAATGCAAGCTCTATGCCATCTTGATATACTTTGCTGTTTTCAAAATCTACACTAAACTTTCCAACTTTGACCATACTTTGCTTTATTTTTGATTTTACTCTAATAATTAACTCATCTATCTCAAAGGGCTTTTTTATATAGTCATCTGCACCTGCATCAAAGCCTCTTTTTACCGAATCTATATCTATAAGTGCAGTAATTATAATAGCTGGTGTTCTATCACCAGAGTCTCTAAGCTCTTTAAGTAGTGAGTCTCCACTTTGAACAGGAACATTTATATCAAAAAGATACAAATCATAACTATTTTCATAACTTAAATCTACTGCTTCATTGGCATCAAATGCACAATCTACATCAAATCCCTCTTTTGCAAGAAGCTTTGCCAAACTTCTTTGAAGTACTGGATCATCCTCTAAGAGTAATATTCTATTCAAAATTTTACTCCAATACCTAAATATAGAGCATTCTTCTCTTCATCTCCTTTTAAATATCTACTATATTTAGAACTAAAATAATAATTATCTGAGATATTGTAAGAACTTCCAATATCAATCCATAAACTATTACTAAACTCATCTGCAACTTTACTTTCGTAATTAATTGATAAATTTAATAATAATTTATTGGATATATATTTTCCATACCCCAAGTTTAAAGATATATAGTTTTTATTATGATATTCAGTTTCTTTTGAGTTTATAGTATAAGTTGTATAAAAGAATAGATAGTTTTGATTGTTTATATTATAATTTCCTGAAAGTTGAAAAAAATAATTATTATCTTTGGAGTTATTAATATAAAAGGTAGTACCAAAATTGTATGATAAGGTTAAGTTGTTAAAATATTTATTATATCCAAAAGATAGAGTTAAATCACTATAAACTTTTTCATCATTTTTGTAATTACTATCATATATCCAAATAGTATATTTGTTAAAACTGTAACCTAGTGTTATATTGTATTGTTCATAGGTATTATCTATTGATGTAAAGTTACTGTTTAAGCCAATTTCAAATAATCCACCTTTAATGTTTTCTGATGTAGCCTTTTGTGGTTTGGTCTTTTTTAAAACTACTGGAGTCTGTTTTTTAGAGCAACCAAGTCTATCTACTAAATCTAAACTGCCTGTATTTGGACATCTGTCTATATTATCACTAACTCCATCTAAATCACTATCATTAAATGCAAATAGATAAGTTGAAAAAAAGAATAGAGATATTATAGGTTTTATTTTCATCTATTTCCTTTTGGTGATTTATGATTATGCTTAATTGGATTTTTAACTTTTGACCTATTTTCGTTTTGATTGTTTTTTGGCTTTTGATGGTTTTGCTTCTTATTCATATGCATTTTAAGGTTAAGTTGTTCTCTATCCATGTGATTATGGGTATGGGTGTTACATCTCTTTGTAGATTTTTTCTCTTCTATCGTATTAGGATGGTTTGAGTGTTGTAGATTTTTTCTTAATTTTGCAATAGCTTTTGCCCGTTGCTGAAGATTTGCTTTTTTAAGTTGCAGTTTAAGTTGGTTCATTTTGATTCGTCTCTCATCACCATATGAGTTTTTAATCTCTACAATTAAGTTGTCTATAGTATTGTTGGCATATACTATAGATAAAAAGGTAATCAAAACAGCCAATATTTTCATATTAATTCCTTATAAGCCAACTTAGAAGATGCGCCACTAGATTGATTGAATTATATCAAAATAATATGAAATATTTAATAATATACAAATATAGTTTATAAATATCTAATGTATCTTCACTAAGATGGCATTTTTGTTATAGAGTTTATTAAGTGACCCTACATTTGTAATTATAACAAAGAAGTGTTACTAAAATGTTAACAAAACTATTTAAAATATCTAATCGAAGCAAATCCCCAAG
>JALSPE010000022.1 GCA_026986085.1 Campylobacteraceae bacterium
TTATAGGGACAGGTTTAGCAGTAGTAATATTTTATTACTATATTGTCTATCTCTATCGTAATGAGAAAAAAGGCAAAAGGGATTATGAAAAGTATGGAAATCTAGCTTTAGATGATGAACTTGATAGCAAACCCTTGGAGGATAATGTGAAGGAAAAAAAGGAGTAGATTAATGAATAGTATGATAGTAAAAGGATTAGTGTTTGCATTAATTCTTATAGGTGCAACAATTTTTGTAATATCATCATTAGATATTGACATTGGAATACATGCTACTAGCAGTTTTCCATTTATTGAGGTAACTAACTTAATAAATTTAATTACGCTAATTGGAGCAATTGTAATTGCTACACTAACTTTTGGTGTATCTGCTAAGTATATGCAACAGATGAAGAGTGATACTGCAACTGGTGAGCTTTCTGATGAAAATTGGGATGGTATTGGTGAGTATAAAAATGAACTTCCATCTGGTTGGGCTTGGTCTTTTGTTGGAACTTTAATTTGGGCTATTTGGTATTTTTTGATGGGATATCCATTAAATGCATATAGTCAAATTGGAGAGTGGAATCAAGAGACAAAAAATTATAATAAAAAGTTTGAAGAGAAGCATAAAAATGCATCAACTAAAGATTTAAAAAATATGGGTGAATCTATATTCTTAGTTCAGTGTGCTCCATGTCATGGAAATAGCGGTGATGGTCTTGATGGAAAAGCGCATAATTTAACTCATAGAATGAGTAAATCTCAAGTATTACATGTAATTAAGAATGGTTCTCACTACTTTAAATATCCACTTGGTGCTATGCCTGCTGGTCTTGCACAGGGTAAAGATGCTGAAGATGTTGCTGAGTATGTAGCAAAAGGCTTAAAAGGTAAAGCACCTACAGCTTGGGCTACATGCGCAGGGTGTCATGGACAAGATGGAAAAGGAAATGGGGGAACTGCTCCAAACTTAGCTGAATTTGATGATACTTTGATTGCTCAGGTATTGCAACATGGCAAAGAGGGAAGTATTGGTAGAATGCCATCATTTGCTAACAGGTTTACTCCTGTTCAAGATAAAGCACTTGCAGTATTTATAAAAGATTTGTCTGGCTCTAAAGCTGGTTCGGCTGAAGAGGAGAAAGCTAAGGCTGAAGCTGCTGCGAAAGCAAAAGCTGAAGAGGAAGCAAAGGCTAAAGCAGAGGCTGAAGCTAAGGCAAAAGCTGAAGAGGAAGAAAAAGCAAAAGCTAAAGCAGAGGCTGAAGCTGCTGCAAAAGCAAAAGCCGAAGAGGAAGCAAAGGCAAAAGCTGAAGCAGATGCGAAAGCAAAAGCCGAAGAGGATGCAAAGGCTAAAGCAGAGGCTGAAGCAAAAGCTGAAGAGAAAGCAAAAGCAGAGAGTGAAGCACCAACAAAGATAGAGGTTGGGGATGCAAAAGCTGAAGAAGAGGCAATTATTGCTGATATTAATGCAGAGAACGCTTCTAAGAGAGCTTATCTGTTAAAAGGTGTATTTTTTGAGACAGGATCTGCAAAATTGAGTGATAAATCAAAAGCTCAATTAGATGATATTGCAAAAGCTCTTAAAGAGCATCCAAATGTAAAAGTTATGGTTAGAGGTCATACTGATAAGACTGGAGATGCTGATAAAAATAGAGAGTTATCTGCAAAAAGATCTGAAGCAGTTAAACAAGCACTTATTTCTAGAGGTGTAAATGCTAGTAATATACTTGTAAGTGGTATGGGTTCAGATGAGCCAATATCTGATAATAATAAAGAAAACAGACGCGTTGATATCGCTGTTGTAAAGTAAGGAGTGAGGTATGGCAGAGAATACAAGTAGAGGGCTATTCAAATTAAATGGAATTACTGGTATGTTAATTGCAACAGCTTTGTTATTAGGAATTTTAGCATTTTTAATTACAAATGCTATAAATATACAAAGAGATAGCATCAACAAACCATATGATGCTACTGCAATTACAAGCAGTCTTGACAATGTTAAGATGAAAAGCACCGATAATAAAAAATATGATATGTCTAATAGACCTGTAGCTAAATAAGGAGCAGAACATGGATAAATTAATTACACTTTTACTTGTTGTTGCAGCAGCTATTACGCTTTGGGCTGTTTTGACACCAAATCACTTATATATAAGTTAGCTTATGAGTAGAACAAGATATTTAATCTTGGCTCTACTATTCTCATTAACATTAAATGCACAATATCTTATTAATGACCATATAGTTTCTCCAAAAGCAGCTGATTTTATTGAAAAAATTGGTAGTGAGTTGAAGGATAAAACTAATATAAATGGTTACTTAGTTACCACAAATAGTAAAATTAAGAGAGGTATTAGTGTTTATGATTTTATTAAGAGTTATGAGAGTAGTTTAAAAGAGCCTTTCGTTGCTATTGTCTTTGCTCCAAATTCTAAAAGAATTCATGTTATTGCAAAGCCAAGAGATTTACTTAAAAAGATAGATAAAGATGCTATTTTAGATTATGCTATTAAAGTTATAGCAAGTAAAGATAGTAATTCCTTACAATCAAAATATGATGTTGGATTGGTTCAATCTTATTCTGAGATGGCTGATGAAATTGCTTCTATAAAAGGTGTAGAGTTAAAAAGCACTATTAAAGAGGGTGGAAGCTGGGTTTTAAAGATAGTTAATACTTTAATTGTTTTAGGCTCTATAGTTGTTATATGGATATTTTTTATACAACCATTTATTAGAAAACTAAAAACTAAAAGCTAAAAGCATTACGCTTAAAGCTTTTGGCATTAATAAATATTATAGCGAAGATGGCTTTGCTATAATATTTATTAACAAAAGGATAATTTATGAGTAAAAAAGATGATAGTGGAAAATATTGGCCATATATGATTTTGGGATTTTTGTTTATTGGTTTAACACTTGGTTATTGGACTATAAAAAATACGATATCTTTACCAATACAAAACTCTAATACATTTATGATGAAGTATCAAGAGGCTGATAAAAATGCAAATTTATTAGAAGAGGCACAGCAGAGATTTAACAGTAAATATAGTGTTGAGATAAGTGGATTAGAGTCAGTGGAGTATAAACCTAAACATTTGAAGAGAAAGCCACATAAATATGTATTGCTTCATGATAAAAACAGTTTTAGCTATAAAGTAACTACAAAAGATGGAAAAGGTGTTGATGCAAATGTAACACTCCTTTTAACAAGACCAGATAGCGACAGAGAGAATATTTTGATAGAAAATATAAAAGGCTCAAATGGAGTATATGAAATTAAAGATTTGCCAGTAAAAAAATTAGGTAGATTTATTATAAGATCTAGGTTTATTGTTGGTAAAGATGTAAAGTATATTGATACTTATGGAGTTAGACTAAAATAGATGGCTCAACTTAAAATCTTTGCAACAAGCAGAGCAATTAGAGAGTCTAAAGCTAAATTTTTAGAGTATAACTCTCTAATTGAGCATACTACTACAATTGGAGATTTTTTAAACAAGGCTATAACTGTTGAAAATAGAGCATTTGTAGATGGTAATTTAAGAGTGCTATATCTTAAAGAGGCTGCAAAGTTTGATGATTTTAAATTTTTAAAGAGCGATTTGAATTTAATTAAGTTTTACTCTAACTCAAAAGAGTTTTTTAGCTTTTTTGAAGAGTTGGCAGTTGAGATGATAGATATAAATAGCCTCTTGATTGCTGATACTTATGCTGAGTTTGAGAGAGATTTATATATTTTAGAAAAGTTAAGAGATAACTATAAAAGTATTTTAGATGCTAAAAGTTTAACAGACAGAGCCTTTATTGCTTCAAATTATCAAATAAACTGGGATTATATTAACAGCTTTGAGAGGTTTGAGCTTGAATTAGAGGGCTTTTTGACAAACTTTGAATTAATGCTATTTTCAAAAATCTCAGAGCAAAAAGAGTTTATTATTAGGCTAAGGAGCCTAAAGTTTAATGAAAAGGTTCAAAAGAGCTTTAGAACTTTGGGTATAGATGTGCCTGATAATTCGTTTGTAGAGTTTAATTTGGGTAGTAAAGAGATTTTGTCTGCAATCAAAGTGCCACTTAAATTTAATGCAGAAGTTGTTAAGACACAAGAGAGGTTTGAGCAAATTGCTATTACTTTTGCAAAGGTGCAAGAGTTTATAGATAGTGGTATAGAGCCAAAAAAAGTTGCAATTATTACACCAGATGAGAGTTTTGCAAGGGTTATTAGAGATTTTGATAGGCTAAATAACTACAACCTTGCCATGGGTTATGAGTATCGCCACTACAAGAGCTATATAGCTTTAAATATGCTTAAAGAGTATCTTAGTGGCAAAATGGAAGCAAGAGGGTATCTGCAAGATGTAGAGGTAGATTTAGAAAAAGTTAATGCTAATGAGATGTTAGATGCTTTGGGGTTTTTTGAAAAACTTGCAACTCTAAATTTGCCACTATACTCAAATAGTGATTTTGAAAAGAGGGCAAATAGGCTTAATATTACAAAGAGGATATTTAAGTTTAAGAGGCTCTTTAGAGATAAATTTAGCTTTAAAGATTGGCTCTTTTTATGGATTAGTGAGCTTAGTGAGCATACAATTGATGATATAAGTGGTGGTAAAGTTACAATAATGGGAGTTTTGGAGAGTAGGGGAGTTGATTTGGATGGTGTAGTAATAGTTGATTTTAATGAAGGCACTGTTCCAACAAGCCCTAAAAAAGATAGATTTTTAAATACAACAGTTCGCTCAAACGCCTCTTTGCCAACAAAAAAAGATAGAGAAAATCTACAAAAATACTACTATGCAAGAGTTTTAGAGAGGGTAAAAAAAGGAGTAATTTTATACCATACAAGTAATAATCAAGTGCCATCAA
>JALSPE010000023.1 GCA_026986085.1 Campylobacteraceae bacterium
AAAATCTTTATTATTTTTACATCTTTACTCCTGTGTTCTCATTAATTTATATTCTTTAAAAGCTAATATTCATTGTAGAGCAGTGGATACTGCCACCTTGTTCTATTAGTTTTCTGCTTGGTAGGGGTATGATTTCTCTGTCTTTAAAAAGCTCTTTTATAGTCTTAACTGCTTTTTTATCATTTGCATCTTCATAAGTTGGAACTACAACGGCTTTGTTTGTAATTAGAAAGTTTGCATAAGAGCTTGGTAATCTATCATTTTCTTTATAAATTGGTTTTGTAAATGGTAATTTTATCAAATTGTATGGTGAGCCATTTGAATCTTTTAGTAGTTTTAATTCTCTCTCCATCTCTTTTAAGCTTTTGTAGTGAATATCTTGAGTATCATCACAGCTGATGTAGGCTATTGTATTAGAGTTTACAAATCTTGCCAACATATCTATATGTCCATCTGTATCGTCTCCCTCAAGATAACTATTCTCAATCCACAGCACTCTTTTTGCACCCAAAGTTTGATTTAGAGTCTCTTCTACCTCTTTTTGACTTAAATCTCCTCTGTTTGTGTTGCAAAGGCAACTTGTTGTGGTTAAGATAGTGCCATTTCCATCGCTATCAATACTTCCACCTTCTAGCTCGAAATCTATGCTCTTTAAATCGCAAGAGAAAAAGCCTTTTTGTTTTAGGTATTTGTTAATTTGGTTATCTAGAGAGGCTTCATATTTGCCTCCCCATCCATTAAATTTAAAATCTAGCAGTTTACTCTTGCCATTATCTTCAATACTTAAAGCTCCATAATCTCTAACCCAAGTGTCGTTAAATTTAGCTTTTATAAAAATTATATTTGTTGTTGAGCAAAAGTAACTTTTGGCTTCTTCTATATCATCGCAAAGCAGATAAACCATTTGAGAGTAGGCAATAGCTTGAGCTAATTTGTAAAAAGGGGCTTTTGCATTCTCTAAATCGTTAGCCCAATCTGTTTTAGTGTGAGGAAAAGCCATTAAAATAAGGTTTTGCCTCTCCCATTCAGCTTTTAGTCGCATTAGTCTAAATCACACTTTTTAGATGTTTCACCATCGTTGCTTCTTTTAATTGAGCCAACAAGCTCTTTTCCAAGTAACCATACAACTACTATCGTTGCTATAAAAGCTACAATTTTTGTATAGAATATCCAATCCATCTTAATCCTTTTTTAGATATAATCTATTATGGCATACATTAAATTAAACCAAGAGAATTTATATTATAATATTAACCAATTAGCTTTAAAGACGGGTAATATTGAAAAAATAGCTGCTGTTTTAAAAGATAATGCTTATGGACATGGTTTAGAAGAGATGGCTAAATTAGTTAGTAGTTACGGCATTAAAAGAGCAGTTGTTGTAAATGTAAAAGAAGCTTATAAGATTAAAGAGTTATTTGACTCAATTCTTATATTGAATGCAAACCCTATAGTTGCTCCTAACTTTAGTTTTGCAATTACAGAGATAGCTCAATTAAAAAAGCTAACAAAGGGTGTAAAAGTAGAGCTAAAGGTAGATACCGGAATGCATAGAAACGGTATAAGTTTAAGCCAATTACCACGAGCTTTAGAGATTATAAAAGAGAAAAATATTAATTTAAAGGCAATTTTTACACACTTTAAGAGTGCAGATATTTTTAGTAGCGAATTGGCGTGGCAGATGCAAAATTGGGATGATGTTAAAAAAATTGCTACTTTTGCAGGGTTTAAAGATATTGAGTTTCATAGTCAAAATTCAGCTGCACTTTTACGATCTAACTCTTTTGATGATGATTACGCAAGAGTTGGTATTGCTATGTATGGATATAATGAATTGCCAGATATTTATGATAAAATTGAGTTAAAACCAGTAGTAAGCTTGTGGGCAAAAAGGGTAAGCACAAGATTGTTAAAAAAGGGGCAAAGAGTTGGTTATGGGGGTAATTTTAGAGCAAAAAAAGATATGATAGTCTCTACATATGATTTAGGGTATGGAGATGGGTGGTTTAGAGGAGATGCAAATAAGCCATATATTACACCTGAAGGATTACCAATTTTAGGCACAGTATCTATGGATTTTATCTCTTTAGAATCTACAAAAGATGAACTTTGTATTTTTAATAATGCCCAAGATGCAGCAAGGCATTTTAATACAATTAGCTACGAAATTACAACCAAACTAAGCCCTAATTTAAAAAGAGAGATTGTTTAATGGATATAAGAATAGCACTTTTAGTAAAACTAACTAAATAGACTTTTGATACTTTATTTTATATTGCAAGAGTAGATATTTTTTATAACGCGAATGAATTCGCGTGTCCGTGTGGTTTAGAAGTTGTGTAAATTGGTTTTACTTTTTGGACCCTCGAATTTATTCGAGGCTAATATCATATGTTTTATAAATTTTCAAGTTTAATTGTTAATTTCTTACCTTTTGCAAAACTACACTATTTGCAAGTTTATCGTGCCAAGCTTGTTTCTTTTTATCAAAACCAGCCCATATGTATCCAAGTGAAAATGGAATACTACTTATAATATATCCAATAAGCCTTATAATAGATTTACCTATAGTTAATGGTTCGCCAGTATCTTTATCTACAACTTCTAATCCTAATATCATTTTTCCTGGGGTTGCCGAATATTTTGTCCACATAAATATTATAAAAATTACTGGAGCTAAAAATAAAATCAGAGAGAGAATTATCATTTCTATATCAACTTTAGCAAGATTCACTTCTGGATTAAAAATGCCATTTGGACCTGCAACAGCATCTGTAAGTAGTAATGCCATTATCATTTGTATAGCACCAATAGCTATAAATAAAATTATACTATCAAAAATAGAAGCTGCAAATCTTATCCAAAAACCTGCATATTTAACTCCATAATCTTCCATCTCTCTCATATATAATCCTTTATCTCAAATTATGCAATAGAAGTCACTGATTTTGGAAATCCTATTGTATAATTTGGTTTTTTTTATAAGAATTATAGCATAAATTAATTATATATACTCATAATATGACACTATATAATAAAATTAATTCTTAATGTGGATATCTGTTTTGTGAAATATAGATAAATGTTTAGATGAGACTAGAGTCTCATATATTAAATCAGAATATAGCTATTTATCTATTTTGCTTTAACTTTAACTTTTGGTTCTACTCTTCCTGCCAAAAGTAGTGTCCAGTATGATTTTTTATCTTTGTTGCTTATTACTTTTGATAGTGCTACATCTGTAAATTTTGAATCCATTATAACTTTGCAATCTTGAGGTCTTTGCACCCAGTAGTTAATTAACTCTTTTGGAGATTTTAGAGATTGCGTGTCGCTTCTAATTATCAATTCACCACTGTGAATACTCTTGCTATCTGCTTTTTGATTTACCCTTTCGTAAAAGTAACTACCTCTGTTTAAGCCTAAATTTTTAGCTGTTTTATCTGTAGCAGTTCCTGAACCATTGTGTTGTAAAAGTCCTGTTACTGCCATATCTATTGAGTGTTCTTTTGCTCTTGTATATAAAATTTTATTCCATGCTAGAGGATTTACTGGCTTAGAGCATATTTGAACTCTAGATCTAGCATCATTTATAGCCTTTATTGTTGCTTCTGAAATAGATAGCTTTTTACCTGAGGGGAGAGCTTGTTTTAGTGTTGAAGCTTTTGTAAAGCTATCTTTAGACTCTTTTAAATTTGTTGCCATATTGTTATCTGCATATAAAATAGAGATAGCAGTTACTATCAAAATAGAGAAACCTTTTTTCATAACTATCCTTGTTTAATTAAGATTATAAGCAGTATTATACTATAAAATCTCTATATAAGATAAATCTTAGCACTGTAATAATTTATAATGTGTAATTTTGTTAAAAAGTCTTATTATAGAGATAGAAATATTTCATACTAATATCCATTTTACCTCAATTATATGGTATTTAAATTGATTATACTATCGTTTTTTAGACTCTTGCCATTATATCGATATTCTGATATTATTATAATAATAAAACTCTAAAGGGGGAGTGTATGAGTTTTTATAAAAACTCTCTTGTTATCTGCTTAAGTCTTTTTTGCACTATTAATGCAGATAATATTAAGGTAAAAATTGATGAAAATACGCCATTTGTAGATGTTGATGTAATGGGTAAACCTGTTAAAATTAAGAGAATTCAGGATACAAAACATAGGCTTAAAAACTCTTATACTAAAACATCAAGACCATGTCCTCCATTTTGTGTGCAACCTTTTGAACCGATAAAAGGAGTAGAGACATATGGAGAGATAGAGCTTTTAAACTTTTTAAAAAATGATGTAAGTAACAACAGCGGGGTTTTGGTAGATGCAAGATTACCAAAGTGGTATCAAGAGGGGACAATTCCTGGTGCAATAAATTTACCATTTTCTATATTAAATCCTGTTACTTCCAAAGAGTATTTAGAGCAGGTTTTTCCTCTTTTGGGTGCTAAGAAAAATGGAGATAAATGGGATTTTTCAAGTGCTCAAAAGTTGGTTATATTTGATAATGGTCCATGGTGCCAACAGGGTGTTAGAGCAATGGAGCATTTAATCGAGAGTGGTTATCCCAAAGAGAAGATAAAATACTATAGAGGTGGTATGCAGTATTGGCAAATACTAGGATTTAATGTATTAAACAAGAAAGATAAGTAATGAGAAAGATAGCTATTTTTGTCCTAACCATACCATTTATATTGTTTGGAATGAGTGATAAAGATTTAGCTAATGCTATTAATTTAGCAGGTAAAGAGAGAATGCTAACACAAAAGATGAGTAAAGAGGCACTTCTTATATTTATTGGTATAGATGTTAATAGTAATGCAAAAAAGTTAAAAGCCACTTCATCTCTTTTTGAGAAGAGTCTAAAGGGGTTAAGAGATGGAGATAAAGAGTTAAATTTAGTAAAATCGGGAGATAAAGAGATTGAAAAATCTATAGATGAGGCTCAAAAATTATGGATACCATTTAAAAAGAGAGTAGAAAATGTTGCATCATTTAAAGATATAACAGATGAAACCTTTAGATATATAGATAAACAAAATATACCTCTACTTAAAAAGATGAATGATATAACTATACTCTATACAAAATTAAATAGCTCCAAAAGTAGTAAATTAAAGATGGCAAATGATATTAATTTGGCAGGTAAAGAGAGAATGCTAACACAAATGATAGCTAAGGATATACTTTTGTATCAAGCTAAGATAAGAGAAAAAAAGGCTCTTAAATCTCTTAACTCTTCTGTTAAGTTATTTGATGATATCTTAAATGGATTATACAACGGAGATAAAAATTTAAATTTAGTAGGAACCAAGCTACCAAAGATAGTAAAAGCTCTTGATAGTGCAAAAAAAAGTTGGCAAGAGAGTAAAGAGTTGATAGAGAAATCTCTAAAAGATAGAGATAATCAAGATTTATTAAAAGAGTTAATATCGAAGTTGGATAATACAAAAAGCTTAATGAACAGAGCAGTTGAACTTTATGCTAAATCTATTAATAGGCAAAAGCAGGTAATGAAATTAAATATGCTAATTAGTGGTTTTATGCAAAAAAAGGATAACTCTAAACACTTAATTAATTTAGCAGGAAAGCAGAGAATGCTTTCGCAAAGAGTGGCAAAATTGGCTATTGAGTGTAAGCTTAAAATTATACCAGATAGTTGTAATAATTTAATTAAATATCTTAATCTATATGAAAAGACGCTAAATGGTTTTTTAAATGGAGATAGTGAGTTAAAGTTATCAAAAGTAAGATCAAAAGAGGCGATAGAGCAGATAAAGAAGATAAAAGAGATATGGAAGCCTTTTAAAGAGGCAGCTATAAAGGTTCAAGAGAGTCAAGGCAAAGATAATAAGGCAATGAGTGTAGTCTCTAAGTTGAATACAAAATTGTTAAAAGAGTCTGATTTGCTTGTATCGATTTTAGAGAAAAATAGTAGTAAAAATTTAAGCTACATCGAGAAGGCACAACTTAGAATTGTAAATATAGCAGGAAGGCAAAGAATGTTATCTCAAAAGATGACAAAAGAGCTTTTAGAGTATCAAGAGCTAGGTAAAAATAAGGCAAAAGAGAGTATGCAAAAGAGTATAGCACTATTTGATAAATCTTTAAATGGTTTAATTAATGGCTCTAAAGAGTTTAAATTGCCAAAAGCAACAAATAAAAGTATTAAAGAGCAGTTGGGTAAGGTATCTAAATTATGGAGTAAAATAGAGATAATTTACAGACAAAAAAAGATACCAAAAAAAGAGATGCAACTACTTTTAAAGGTTAATCCAATACTTTTAAAAGAGTTGAATAAGAGTGTTAAAATTATTGAAAAATCAACTGATTATTAAGGAGGTAAAGATGGGAGATAAAGATAATATAAATGATTTAATAGGTGGCAGTAACCAGCCTATAATTATACATGAGAGTGGGGATAAAAAGTTTCTTTATACTATTATTATACTACTTTCAACCCTTTTTATAGCAGCACTTGCTATAGTGGTATATATGAGTGGAAAATATTTTAATACCCAAAAGATTAATAGAGGATATACAGGATATGCAAATAGTGCACCTGTAAATAGTAAACAGTCATCTAAACACCAAGTAGCTGTAGATGAGCTGGAAAAATTAGCAAATGGCGAAAAGGGAAATTCTACTAGAAGAGTTTTAGCAGCAACAACTGCTACAGATAAAAAAATTGAAAAGGTTGCATCAAATGTAGCTGGAGGTAAGAAGTTGTCGCAAGAGGAGTTGGCACAAATTGCAAAGATGGTTGCACAAGAGCTTAAAGGCTCTCAAAAGCAGACAACAGATAGTAAAAAAAGTGCTAAAAATGCAGATAGTGCTCTTGTGGAAAAATTGCAAAGTGCTTCAACAGATACCCTTGCAAATAAAAATTTAGATGAGTCTAATCTTAAAGATAGTGTGGTTAATAAATCTGCAAAAAAAGTAGATACATTTAATAAAGTTGTAGTAAAAGAGAGTAAAAATGGAGATGATGAAGTAGCTAAATTGAGTGCTGAAATAGATTCTATTTTAGCAAGTAGTGAAGTTAAAAATAAAGAGAAAAATTTAAAATATGGTAAAGAGTTAAAAGAGGAGACAGCAAATAGGGAGAAGGCGATGAGGTTTATTGTTGTAAAGAGTGGTGATACTCTTAGTGCAATTGCTAGAAGAGCTTATGGAAAATCTTCAGCATATAAAAAGATATATGAGGCAAATCCAGATTTAATTAAAAATCCAGATAGAATATATATTGGTATGAAGCTTAGGGTTCCAGTTGATGAGGAGTATATAAAAAGAGAAGGAGAGTAGAATGAAAAAGATAACTTTTACTCTTTTTTTGCTACTAATTGGTGCACTTTTTGCCGAAGATACATTAGTTAAAATTACAGAAGATACACCATATGTAAATATAACAGATAATGGTGTTAATGTTAAGATTAGTCGTATTCAAGATACAGCTAATAGATTAACAGATGACTTTACAAAAACCTCAAGATTGTGCCCCCCTCACTGTATTCCAAAAATAAAACTTGATGGAGTTAAAACTATTGGAGAGTTAGAACTTATTGATTTTATTAAAAATAGGGTTTATAAGAAAAAAGGTATTTTAGTTGATGCAAGGTTGAAAGGTGCATATAGATTAGAGACAATTCCTGGAGCAATAAATATACCATTTACTGTAGTTCAAGTAGATTCTAAAAGGGTTACAAATTCGCTATTTAAAGCTCTTGGGGCAAAAGTAAACAAAGATGGAACTTATGACTTTACAAATGCTAAAGATTTGGCTATTTTTTGCTCTGGTCTTTGGTGTAAGTCGTCGGTTCATTTAATTGATGGCTTGATTAAGAAGGGTTATCCTAAAGAGAAGATAGTATGGTATAGAGATGGATTACAAGCTTGGAAATTACTAGGTTTAACAACTGTTATACACAAAGCTGTGGAGGCTAAAGAGTAATTGAAATTAACTTTTTTAATCTATTTGAGGCTATAATCCAAAAGCAGTTATTTGCATTTTAGTTAGATGTGAATAAATTTGCGTGTTCATACTCTTGACTTTCGTTATAAATTTTAAAATTATATATATTTTATTAATAAACTTCTAATTTTTTTGATATAATAAAGTTATAAAAAAAAAGGGGGAGATATATGTGTAATAGCAAAATAAGAGTTGCAGTGTGTGCATTGATATTGACTATTTTATTATGTTGTTATAATCATTATGAAGATATGGTGAGTGGCAATAGCAATTCAAAGGCTTTAGCAGGAAAAAATGTAAAGATAGCAGATTTGGATGGCGATGGCATTGCAGACTCTAAAGATTCAGATATAGATGGAGATGGTGTTTCAAACAGTGATGAAGAGGCAATAAATAGCGATCCATTTAATAAAGATAGTGATGGAGATGGTAAGCTTGATGGTGATGAGTATAACAAAGATAGCGATGGAGATGGTGCATCAGATATAATTGAATCTGCAAAAAAAGATAGCGATAAAGATGGTGTTGTAGATGAGTTAGATGCAGATGACAGCTCAATTCATAATGATAGTGATGGGGATGGTTTTGATAATATTACAGAGGTTGGATTAAAGACAGACCCACTAGATGCCAACTCTAAACCAGCACCAAAAGATACGGATAAAGATGGTAAATTGGATAAAGATGAGAAGGGTAAAGATAGCGATAAAGATAGTAAAAGTGATGTGATTGAGTCTGCTATATTAGATGCTGATAGTGATGGTGTTGTAGATGAGTTAGATAGTGAAGATAATAATTCAAAAAATGATAGTGATGGAGATGGGTTTAGTAATATTGTAGAGAAAGAGGCTGGTAGTAATCCACTTGATGCAAAATCTGTTCCACAAATAGATACAGATAAAGATGGTAAACTAGATGCTGATGAGATGGGTAAAGATAGTGATAGTGACGGCAAGAGTGATGTTGTCGAGTCTGCAATTTTAGATGTTGATAAAGATGGTGTGGTTGATGAGTTAGATAATAATGATAAAGACCCAAAAAATGATACAGATAAAGATGGATTTAGTAATATTGTAGAGAAAGAAGCTGGTAGTAATCCACTTGATGCAAAATCTGTTCCACAAATAGATAGAGATAAAGATGGCAAATTGGATAAAGATGAAGAGGGTAAAGATAGCGATAGTGACGGTAAGAGTGATGTAATAGAGTCTGCTAAGTTAGATGCCGATAGTGATGGCGTGGTAGATGAGTTGGATAGCCAAGATAGTAATCCAAAAAATGATAGTGATAATGATGGGTTTAGTAATATAGATGAGAAGAGCGCAGGAACAAATCCACTTGATCCTAACTCTAAACCAGAAATAGATAGCGATGGTGATGGTAAGATAGATAGCATAGAGAAGGGTAAAGATAGTGATAATGACGGTAAAAGTGATGTTGAAGAGTCTGCTAAGTTAGATGCCGATAGTGATGGCGTGGTAGATGAGTTGGATAGCCAAGATGATAATGTTAATAATGATAGCGATGGTGATGGTGTAAGCAATATAGATGAAAAAAATGCAGGAACAAATCCACTTGATCCTAATTCTAAACCTGAAGTTGCAAAAGAGCCAATAAAAGAGGATGTTTCATCAGAACCAATAAAAGATGAGGGTAAAAAAGCACTAAAAGAGATTAAAGATATACTTTTAGTAGAGCATATTAAATTTAAAACAAATAGTGCAGTAATTTTGCCAGAAGGGCTTGTAACTGTTAAAAAAATTAGTGTTATTTTGAAAAAGTATCCAGATATAAAATTGGAGATTGGTGGACATACAGATAGCGATGGAAGTGCAGCTTATAATCAAAAGTTATCTCAAAAGAGAGTTGATATGGTTAAGAGAGCTCTTGTAGAAGATGGTATAGAAGCAGATAGATTAACAACAAAAGGGTATGGAGAGAGTAAGCCATTGGTTCCAAATAGTAGCAGTGCCAATAAGGCTAAAAATAGAAGAGTTGAATTTAAATTAATAGGAGAATAATATGTTAAGTGTTATATCACAAATGCCACTATGTGCCTTGATTGTTGGGCTTTTGGGTCTATATATTGGTTATCTTTTAGGAAAAGCAAGTTGCGATAGTTTAAAGCATTTAGAGGAAGAGTGTCATCACTAAGTTTGTGAGGCTTATTGCCTTGAGGCAATAGTGATACCTCTATTTTTACATAGAACATTTTTTTAATTGCAATTTATGTATTGTTGTTTTAACACGCGAATGAATTTGCGTGTTTGTTGATTTATTAC
>JALSPE010000024.1 GCA_026986085.1 Campylobacteraceae bacterium
TTTGTGAGGCTTATTGCCTTGAGGCAATAGTGATACCTCTATTTTTACATAGAACATTTTTTTAATTGCAATTTATGTATTGTTGTTTTAACACGCGAATGAATTTGCGTGTTTGTTGATTTATTACTGTGGTAATAAAATCAGTGCTTTTTTGGACCCTCGAATTTATTCGGGGCAAAAGTTTTATTGAGTTTAATTTTACCTATCACTTAACAAACACTTAACAAAATTTTAGTAAAATATATAAGAGCTTATTGGTTATTTTTTAAAACCTAAGTTCGACGGAGTATTATTTGGCTTCCCTTCGGGCTTTACAAGGTTTCCCTTATGCCGATTCAAATTTTTTTGAATTAATAGGAAAGTCCTGTAAAAATTTAATTTAGCTAAAGATTAATCTTGTAAAGCTGTGGCTATGTTTCTTTGTCGAACTTAGGTTTAAAGGTTTATTATGAAAATTATATTTACAATATTTGTAGCATTAAATATTTTATTTGCCAATAGTATAAGTGATGCAAAGTTTAAAAAAATGGCAATTAAAGGCTCTAAGATTGCAAAAGTTTTTTGTGATAGCTCTAAGTTGCCTAGTGCAAAAGGGGATATTGACAAAACTATAGAGAGCATAAGCAGGAGTGGTGCTTGTGCTAATTTAGATAAGAGAAAATTGTTATATATTGCCTACTATTTAAGTTCAAAATCTAAAATTAAGAAGAGAGTAGATGTGCCAAGTGGTGCTAAGTGCCCTGTTTGTGGTATGTTTGTATATAAGTATCCAAAGTGGGCTGCTTTAATGGTGATTGATGGTAAAAAATACTACTTTGATGGTGTAAAAGATATGATGAAATATTACTTTTTTGATGGAGATTTTAAGTATGATAGGGCAAAAATATCTAAAATGAAGGTAACTAACTACTACACTTTAGAGACAATTGATGCAAAAGATGCGCTATATGTTTATGATTCTAAGAAGTATGGTCCTATGGGTAGAGAGTTAATACCATTTTCTAACAAAAAAGAGGTAGATAGCTTTATAGCAGATTATGGTGGTAAATTAATGTTATTTAAAGACATTACTCCAAAAAATGTAATGGCATTAGATGGGGTTGAGTTAAAGTGATAAAGCAGTTTTTAACTCTTATTTTAACTACATTTGCGCTATTTGGCTTTGTTATATTTTACCATACAACAAAAGAGATAGGTAGAGATAGTTTAAATTTTACAAAGGTAACAACAATTGTAGAACCAGCCCTTAGTGTCTCTAATTTGGATGATAGATTTTTACTTTTAGAGAAAAAGATTAATAGAGTATATCCTCAAATGCCAAAACCTCAAAGAGTGGGATTTGTCTATGTTAAATAATCTTTTTTTACACTTTGTATCTCTATTTTTTTTAAAAGATAAAAGGCGTTATCTCTCTTTGATGATAATATCTACAGTTGTAGTTTTTCTGCTTAGTGTGGCACTATTTATAAGTAGCTCTATTAAGCATACGCTAATAGAGAATTTACAAAATCAGCCAGATTTTATTGTTCAAAAAGTAGTAGCAGGAGAGAGTTCTTATACCCCTTTGTCGTGGCAAGATAAGATATTAGATATACCAGGTATTGGCTCTATTAATGCAAGAGTCTATGGGCGTTACAATTTAGATAGCAAAAAATCGATTTTAATTATTGGTATAGACCCTTTTGATGAGCAAACTAATAAGAGTTTAAAAGAGATAATTGATAGTATAGATTTAAAAGCTTTTTTAAAAGAGAAGTATATGATTATTGGTGCAGGAGTGGATAGCTATTTAAAGAGCCATTTTTTTAATGATTACTATAATTTTTTAACCCCCAAAGGAGAGCTTAAAAGGGTAAAAGTGTTTAAAGTTTTAAGTCCTAAGAGTGCAATCTTTAGTAACGATGTTGCAATTTTGCCAATTAATTTAGCAAAAGAGATATTGGGTATAAAAAAAGATAGTGTTAGCGACTTTGCAATAGATATTCCAAACAGTAGCGAAGAGGATACTATAAAGCAAAAGATTGAGTCTTTGTTTTTTAATGCAAGGGTTGTGAGCAAAAGGAGTGTAAGGGAGGCTTATGAGAGTCTATATGACTACAAAAGTGGCATCTTTTTAGCTCTGTTTATAGTGGTGCTAACTACTTTTACTCTTATTTTATACCTAAGATATACGATAGCTACTTCTATAGAGAGAAGAGAGATTGGTATCTTTAGGGCAGTTGGTTGGAGTATTAAAGATGTTATAAAATTGAAATTTTTGGAGAATCTTGCGTTGGTTGTTGTAAGCTTTACTCTTGGGGTTTCATTAGCATATCTATACACTTTTATTTTTAATGCACCAATTGCTCTTAATATATTTTTAGATAAGCAAAACTTAAAGAGTTTTGCTACGCTAGATGCCTATATTGAGCCGGGGGTATTGGCTTCTATATTTATTATCTTTGCAATATCTTTTTTGGCAACTGCTCTTATTCCAATTTGGAAGATAGCAACAACAGACCCAAAAGAGGCGATGAGATGATTTTAGAAGTTGAAAATTTAGATAAAATATATAAAAGCAATGGCGACTCTTACCATATTTTAAAAGATATAAATTTAAAGATAAAAGAGGGTGAGCTAACTATTTTAAAGGGTGTAAGTGGTAGTGGTAAAAGCACTCTTTTGTCGATTATATCTGGTATGGAAAAGCCCACAAGTGGCAAAGTTGAGCTTTTGGGTGAGCCAATAGCCAAACTTCCAGATATTCATATTAGCCACTTTAGAGCATCTAAAATAGGTATGGTGTTTCAACACTTTAACCTTATAGAGAATATTAGTGCAATTGATAATGTAATGTTACCTTTGGTTCCACTGAAAATTGGATTAAAAGAGGGAAGAGAGATGGCACTAGAGGCTTTAAAATTGGTAAATATTGAGCATCTTGGTAAGAGGGATATTAAATATCTCTCAGGTGGCGAAAAGCAAAGAGTCGCAATAGCTAGGGCAATAGTTGTAAAACCAAAAGTTCTTTTGTGTGATGAGCCAACGGCAAATTTAGATTTAGTTAATTCTAAAAAGTTTATAGAGCTTATAGAGAGGTTAAATGGTAATGGATTAACAGCACTTATAGCAACCCACGACCCAATATTTGATGCTTTGAGTATAAAAAACAAAGTAGTAACTATAAGTCAAGGTAAGATAGAGAAAGAAGAGTTAAAAAATGGATAAATTGCTACTAAATAGCTATCTGTCGATATATATATTTAGTGAAGTTATTACTTTGATTTTATCTCTTATGGTCCTTTTTATAACTGTTAAAATTGTGCTAAAATGGGATTTTAATTCAAACTCAAAAGAGCAATATGCACTAGAGAAGAGTCTCTATTTGGGTTCTATATTAGCTCTTTTTTTATTTGTAGCCAAATTGATACTGTTGGTATATCTTGTTTATGCTCTAGACGCGATATCAATCTATATTCCAGGAGCTATGTGTGCTGCTGGTGTGGTAAGTGCAAATGGTTATGGTATGGTGTTGCTTGGAGTTAAATTCTTAACTATATTTATGCTACTTTTATACCTTTTTTTAGAGAAGTATGATGTAGAGTCAAAATACTACCCCATATTAAGGGCAAGAGAGGTGGTATTAATAGTAGCAATAGTTTTGAGTTTGATTGAGGTTTATTTAGATTATAGCTACTTTTATAATATAGATATTAATGCACCTGTAAGTTGCTGTTCAACACTTTATGGAACTCTAGAGGGGCAAAACCCTTTACCATTTAATTTGAACATAAATACTTTACTAATAGTTTTTGCCTTGCTTTTTATTGCATTAATATCGGCTTTGCTGCTTGAGTTGGAGATATTAACTCTTATAGTTGCCCCTTTGTTTATCTATATTAGCTACTATAGTGTAGTCTATTTTTTTGGAACATATATCTATCAATTACCAACGCATAAATGTCCATTTTGTATGATGCAAAAAGAGTATAACTATATTGGATATTTAGTTTGGGGAACACTGTTTTTTGGCGTCTCTTTGGGTGCTGTTTGGGCGATAGTTAAGCGTTGGTTAAAAAAAGATTATAGAGAAGTAAAAAGATATGCAATTATACTTTTAACCCTTTTTGTAGCTATAAATTGTAGCTATATTTTGATATACTACATAAAAAATGGAGTTTTGTTATGAAAAAACTATTAACTATATTTATAACTTTATCACTACTAGCAATTGCTGGAGTTATAATTGTCTCTATGGCTAAAAAAGATGCTCCAGTGGTAATTGTTAAAGGAAATAGAGAGCATAAGCCACTGCCAATAAAATTAAACCACACAAATGATACAGAGTGTGCAATGCTTATAAAGAGCGAAAAAAATGCAGCTGAAGTTGTAGCCCCTGATGGTAGAACTTGGTTTTTTGATGACCCTGGATGTATGGTAAAGTGGCTAAGAGATAAACCATTTAAAGATAGAGCCACACTTTGGGTTCATACAGTAGATACAAATAGATGGATAGATGCAAAAAAGGCATATTTTGGAGTAAAAGACCATACCGCAATGCATTATGGATTTGGGTCAAGAGAGAGAAAAGGAGAGCAGACAATCATATTTAAAGAGATGAGGCTCAGGGTTTTAAGAGGTGAAACTTTGGCAAATCCAAAGTGGCGCAAAAAGATACTTGAAAAGAGGAATTAGTTGTGGATAGTATAGATATTTTTTCACTTATAACAATAGCTTTTTTAAGCTCTATTGGGCATTGTGTAGGGATGTGTGGGGGTATTGTAGTAGCATATAGCAGTGCAAAAGTAGGCGATAAAGAGAGCAAGGCTAGAGCCTCTGTATCTCACCTTGCGTATAACTTTGGTAGAGTTACAACATATATGTTTTTGGGTGCTATATTTGGTGCAATTGGTGGGGTTGTTAGCTTTAATAATATTGCAATAGCAACTCTTACAATTTTTGCAGGAGTATTTATGATTTTAGCTGGTCTGTCGCTTCTTGGAAAAGTTAAATTTTTAACAAAGTTAGAGCACTCATTTTTTAAGAGCAAGTGGTATCAAAATAGCTTTAGAGAGGCGATATCATCAAAATCACTCTTTAGCTTCTATTTTTTGGGGCTTTTAAATGGATTATTACCTTGTGGATTGGTCTATTTTTTTGCCGTAACAGCAGCTAGCACAGGAAGCCCAGTATGGGGCGCTGTTGTTATGTTGATATTTGGTCTATCTACAATACCAGCACTTTTTACTTTGGGAATGTTTACTTCTATTTTGTCGAAAAGTGGTATTAGGAAAGTGATGATGAATCTATCTTCGATAGTTGTTGTTTTGTATGGCGTATATACAATATACAGAGGATATGATTTTATAAAAAATCCAAATAAGAGTTTACTCAATTGCTGTAGCACAGATACGCTAGATGAAAATTCTACAAACAAATTAGAGCAGTTTAAGTTAGAGTAAGTTGCTACTAATTAACAAAACTCACACGCAATTTTACTCTTATGAATACTGAAAATACAAGAACTATTGCATAATTTGTCTTGAATAAATTAAAGAGGGTAAAAAATGGTATAATAAATAAAAAATAGGTAATTAGATGAAAGTTTCTTTAATTCAGATGAGTTATCGTGGTAGTAAAGATAGGATGATTGGCGATATGGTTGCTAAAATAGAGGCTTTGGCAAAAGGTGGCTCTAGCCTTATTGTTTTGCAAGAGTTGCATCAAAGTGAGTATTTTTGTCAAAGTGAAGATACAAAGTTTTTTGATTATGCTAAAGATTTTAAGAGTGATGTAGAGTTTTGGGCTGAGGTTTCTCGTGTAAATAGCATTGTGCTTGTTGCTTCTCTTTTTGAACAAAGAGCGTCTGGGCTCTATCATAACACAGCAGTAGTTTTCGATAATGGCAAGGTTGCTGGTAAGTATAGAAAGATGCATATTCCTGACGACCCAGGATTTTATGAAAAGTTTTACTTTACGCCAGGAGATTTGGGTTTTGAGCCAATAGATACAAGTGTTGGCAGACTTGGGGTTTTGGTTTGCTGGGATCAGTGGTTTCCAGAAGCTGCTAGAATTATGGCACTAAAAGGGGCAGAGATTTTAATTTACCCAACAGCAATTGGTTGGTTTGATGAAGATAGCGAAGATGAAAAACAAAGGCAGTTAGATGCTTGGATAACTGTGCAAAGAGCCCACGCAATATCAAATGGCATACCATTAATTAGTTGTAACAGATGTGGGTTTGAGAGTGATGAGAGTGGGGTAATAGATGGCATTAGATTTTGGGGTAATAGCTTTATTGCAGGAGCTCAAGGAGAGTTTTTAGCAAGAGCTAACAGCAGTGAGTGTGAATTAACTACCCAGATAGATTTAAATAATTCTAAAGAGGTTCGCGATATATGGCCATTTTTAAGAGATAGAAGGGTAGATTATTATAAAGATTTGTTAAAATTATATTGCGATTAAAGGGAGATAGTGTGAGTTTGGGTATTTCAAATGTAGTTAAGGGTGAGGCTGTAGATTTTAAAAACCCTCCAAAAGAGTTTTTAGAAGCTATTGGTGGAGCCGAAGGAATGAAAGAGTTGATGTATGATTTTTATGATAGGATTTACGAGAGTGAAATAGCACACTACTTTCCTCAAGATGAAGATGAGTTTCAAAAGGTAAAAGAGAAAAATACACAATTTTTTATTCAAATTTGTGGCGGTCCAAAGGTTTACCAAGAAGATGCAAAAGAGCTTGATTTAAATGAGTATATGATTAGAATACACGACGACTTCTCTATTACAGAAAAATCAAGAGTTGAGTGGCTAGGAACAATGAGAGAGTCGCTAGAAGCCAAGGCAAAAGATGTTGATTTTAATTTAATAGAGGAGTTTTGGAACTATTTAGATAACTTTTCAAAGCTCACAGTAAATACCTTTAGCGACGGTAGCACATACTATGCATCTTTACTTGATAAGAGTGATAGCAGATTGGGGAATTAAATCCTAAATTTATAAAGAGTATTTTAAAATTTAATAATAGATTTCTTGCAAAACTCAATGTAAACTAAAGATATGGGTTAGATTATATTATATTCATAAAATGGATATAAAAAATGGAAATTTTTTAAATAATTTTTTAAAAACTATGCTATAATAGAGTATAAATTAAATAAAAGGATCAACATTGTCAAAAGTTATAAAAGTAATTGAGGTTTTAGCCCAATCAGATGTTAGCTGGGAAGATGCAGCACAAAATGCTATTACGGAGGCTTCTAAAAGTGTTAGAAATATTAAATCAATCTATATTAAAGATAAGAGTGCTAAGGTTAAAGATAATAAGATTGTGAAGTATAGAATTACAGCTAAAATATCTTTTTTGATAGATTAATTTTTTGTAACAATTAAAAGATTTAACTTTGGACTATCGAATTTATTCTAGACTATAGCTACGAGTGAACTCTTTAGTCAAATAGACGCGAATTAATTTATGTGTCCGTTTTTTTGTTTTTAATAGTAGTTTATAGAATATTATAAATTTTGTGAAAAATGCTAAGTTAAACTATTTAGTGAGTTAGAAAAGCAATATTAATATAAATTTTATATTACTTCTTTAGGGCTCTATAGTATAACCCTATGCTTGTGGCGTATTGTTTACTTGCGTTGTATCTTGTTATAACTCTATAGTTATGATTACCTAAATATACATCATAATTACTCTTA
>JALSPE010000025.1 GCA_026986085.1 Campylobacteraceae bacterium
AAGTATAAGTCTAGCTGATGCTATTTTATACTCTATCATTAGCTCAAATGTGCAAACTTTTGAGTTGTTGTTTTTCATCTATTCCTCTGTTTTAATTGAACTATATTTATAACTCATCTACTACTTCATCTCCACTATTTTTTTGCTCTATATAGCCTCCGGCTTCACTATCGCTGATATATTTACTATCTTTTATATTTGCCCTTGAACTCTCATTTATTTTATATATTTGTGCTGTATTGTTAAGGTCTCTTACATTTGTTATGGAAGCTATCGATTCTCTATCTTTTAAAAACTTAACAATATCTGATTTGATATCTCCAAGCTCTTTATCATTTTTGTGCATCTCTAAAATATATCTAGGATGTTCTAAGTTTCTTGTGCCAGTTGATGCAAAGGTTGTAGATACAATCTTAGATACTATAATCCAAGGTGTTATACTACTTCTAACAAGAGTATTTTCTGAGCGAGTGCTATCGTGTATGGCTGTTCCTGTAGAGATTTTTGACTCAGTAAATGTTCCCTCTATCTTAAAGTAAACAAGCATAGATTCAAACTGAATTTCAGCATACATTATATGTGCAAAATTGCTTAATATCGAGCCAAAAATCTTTAATATATATGCACCTAAAAGTAGCTGTAAAGCACCTATTATCAAATCTCTATGCTCTGCATTACTGCTCTTAAATATATCAGCCAATGAAGATATACCACCTTTTGAAATGAGTGTATTTATATCTACAATAGTGTAAGCTAAGAAAAATATAGCAACAGATGAAGCAACAAGCATAATATTTCCAGCAATTAAAGAGATTAATCTAGATAGTTTAAAGCTTTTATCCAAACCTATCTCTTTAACTTTTGGTTGAATCTCTTGTATCATCTCTCCACCAAATACACCTTTTCCGTGAACCTCTTCTCGTAAATATGGTTCAAGCTCTCTATAGATACGGTTTGGCACCTCTTTGTATCTTCTGTTTGCCATAACAAGGTTATCTAAATTCACAAATATCTCGTTTGGATGAATAGACTCTTGCCAATTCTCTCTCAATTCAGATACCTCTACTACTGGGTCATTATATTTGAGTCTTTTTTTAAGCATTAAAATAGTCAATAGTGTTGATATAATTGCAACTATCAATACTCCAGCTACAAAATAGAGAGGAGAAAAGTTGTCAATAGTTAATATGATGGTATCTAAAGTTTTTTTAGCAGCTGAACCCTTAGATAGATAAGATGATAACACCATTCCTATAACAACTGGAGCCATCATAGATACGGCTACTGTTTTGGTTAAAAACTTAACACCCAAATTTGTTACCATATCTTCAGGCAGGGCATCTGTATCGATAGGTTTAGATGCCAATCTCCAAATATTTACTAAATATATCAATAGAAAAATCGTATATATCGGCAATATAGAAGCCCCAATATCCCCTGCAAAACCAAACTTTGTAACAAACAATACAAGAGCATACGATATAAGAGCTATTGCTGTTTTTATCCACGCAATATAGAGCTTTTGAGCCATATTGCGTATAGGAAAAGGCATAAATAGCAGTTTTGGGAAAAAGGTATATAATGCTCTGTTTAAGATACCTTGTGGCTCTAAAAATGTTATATTTTTACGACCCATAAGCATCTCTTCAAGATTAGATGCACTATATGACAAGTTTTTCTCTTCTTCGTAAGATGAGCTCTGCTGTGCTTTATTATAGTTTTTAGCTAACGATGTTGGATGGTTTCTACCTACAAAATATCTAAGTAAAGCATATGTTCCTTTAGATAAAACAATCAATCCCAAACCAAACAGTGATACACCAAAAAACATCAATATCCAACCAGATATTTGATTCTCTTTTACTATAGAAGTTGCCCCAAACAGAAGATAAGCCCCAAGAGTTGCAATTATAACACCTCTTAATATCGATACCTTACCCTCTGTTTTAAATGGGTTTTTAATTCCTAAATCTATTGAACCATAATCAAATGACACAGCAATCCTTTTTTTAAAATTATAACAAAAAAGCAAAATTTTATATTTAAATATTTCAAATTAAGCTTTTTACTTCATAAATTAATACTAAGCTCTTTAAGACTTAAATCTCTTATCTACTATTCTATCATTTTATAAGGGCTCTATTTAATCCTCTTAAAATCCTTATCTACCATATTTACTAGTAACATTTTGCCATTTTTATCTACTTTAAACTCTCCATATTTTGCCTTTTCGTAAAGCTTTGCTTTACCCTCTTGAAAGAAAAAAGCGTTAGTTGCCAAGATTACTCTGTTATCTCTTGCTTTATACCTTAATAGTATATTATCTTTTTGGAGTGTTTGGTTTTTGTATATATCTACAAATTTAGCAACCCTATTTTTATCTAATTTTACAATAATTTTTCCACTTCCATTATCTATATACATACTCTTTTTGCCTCTTATTTTCCATAGTTTAGCCCATAACTCTTGATTGATTTTAAAGTTTAATCTCATATAATCACCCTGCATTAGTGACCTTGGATCAACGGGGGCTAGTTTTAGCAAAATAGTTTTACCATTTGTTATTAACTCTTCATTATTGTATATTGCGTAGTTGAATATTGACAAAACTACAATAGCTATTGCTATTAGGTATCTTTTAATCATTTTGTAACCTCCTTTTTGCAAGTAGCAAAAATAGTGCTACAATAAGTGTTAAAATACCATATATTGCCAACTCTCTTGATTTTTGTAAAAATGTTATATGTTCTGCAAAATTATAAGCTACTACATTTAAAACAAAAGAGGCTATAGTAGCAATTTGCAAGCCCTTATTATCTTTTGCTTTTGCAATAAAGTATATTAATAGGTTAAGTGCTACAACAATTGGCTCTATATAAGATAGTGCAGTAAAGGCAATTAAAATTAACCAAAAAAATGGCTCACTCTCTTTAAATTTTAGATATTTTAAAAAGTAAACAAGCGATATAGCTATTGATAATGTGTATATATAGTGCATATTTAAGAGTGGATGAAAATTTTTTATATTGACAATATAATGATGCCCAAAAAAAGTTGAAAAGAGTAGCATAACACCAAGTATATAGCCAAACTCTGTATGTTTCTCTTTTAGTAGTAAATAGGTTACCAAGATTGTAAAGAGTGCTATGGCTAAAGTGTAGTAACCATTATTTAAAGCTAAAGTAAAAATTGAGTATATTATAGCAATAGATGCAACCACCCTATGTAGTTGCGACTTTACAAGAGAGTATGATAGTGCAAAAATTGCTATTGTAATAAAATATATAGCATCTGACCCTCCAAAAGAGAACATATAGTATTTTTTTGAAAAAAACCTAGCTGTAATAGAGAAAATTAGTATCAACTCTCCCATAAGAGTTAATCCAAAAAAGAGGCTATTAAAAAATGCCCCCTTATATCTATTTAGTGCAAAAGCACCTGCTATAGCCATAATTGCAGATAAAACAATTAATAGATTTATATTTCTACTACCAAATATCGTGAAAAATATAACACCTATAAATATTGTTGCAAGTAATCCTCCAAAGGCTTGTAATGCATCTGCTATATTAAATTTATACTTCATTTTCTACCTTTAGTTTTTTTATAAATTTATATACAATTGTAGTAACTGTCATTATTATGCCTATAAAAACTATACTTCTAGATATTACATCAAAATCACTATGAGCATGTCTAAAGAGATAGTAGGCTAATATTATCAAAAATGATACAACTAAAGATAGAGCAAGTAACTCTATATAGTATAAATTGAGGCTACTTACTCTATAAAAATACCATACAAGAGCAACAAATATTGGATATATTAAAGATATTGCCCATAAATGCTCTATAGTAGAGCCAATAATAAATAGTGTGGCAAAAATAGTGGTGGCTAAGCTAAAGAGTTTGGATAAAAAGTTGTTATTAAAGTAGATTGATACCATCCAAAATATACCATTTACAATAAATAACATTAAGTGTAAATAGATAATGCTGTGTCTGTGCCACCAATATATATCTGCATACAGATATAGTGTAAACTCTATCAATATAGCTACCAAAAGTAGGTGTAGATTTGTTTTAAGAAGCAAGGCAAAAAGGCTCGAAAGAGCTGCCCATAGGGCAAAAAGTTGCCAAGTGTCTGCACCTGTTTGGTATATCTGCCCAATAAGAGCTAAGTTTGCTCCAATTAAAATAGATGAGACAAAAAGAAGTATATTTTGAATAAATTTACTATTTAGAAAAAAAGATATAATTAAGGGTGCCAAAAATGCTCCTTGAGCAATAGCAAACTTTTCTAATTTACCCAAACTATCCCAATTATAGGCTCCAAACATTATAATAGAGACACCAAGAGATATTACCCCAACAACAAAAAGCACTTTTATGAGAGTATCTAAAAAACTCTTCTTTGTTAATATATTTTCCATAAACCTATTTTAGCATACTTTTTTAGAGATACCATATTATCTTATAATTTGCCATATTTTAATATTTTAACTTTTGACACTATTTGTCACAAACAGAGTCTATAATTGCATTACAAAAACAAGCGCAAAGTGCAAGAGCCCTCTGCTGAAGAGAACTCAGCGTTAGCGTAGTAAAACGGACTTGTTCGTTTTGCGTCCAATCAAAAAGCGCAAAAGCGCGAGAGCCCTCTGCTGAAGAGAACACAGCGTTAGCGTAGTAAAATGGGCTTTGCTCATTTTGCGTCCAATAAAACAAAGAGCGCAAAGCGCGAGGGCTCCACGCCGAGTGGGTCTCAGCGACAGCGTAGTAAAATGGGCTTTGCTCATTTTGCGTCCAATCAGTAAAGAGCGC
>JALSPE010000026.1 GCA_026986085.1 Campylobacteraceae bacterium
AGAGTTACCATTTTTACTACCATACCTCCTAATCTACTAGCACCAGAGAGATAATCTCTATCACTAAATCTATTAATTATCTTATATATAAGTTTAATAACAATAAAAATAGAGATAAAAATTACAAAAATAGATATTAGATTTAGCAAAGGAGTAGATAAAGTTTGAAATATATTATCATTAAGATAACTTGTTAAGCTATCTTTGTAATAGGTTGCAATAAATATAGCTCCTACTGTTGATAATGCATTAAAAAGCTCTTTGGTAAAACCACTAATAAGTCCTTTTAATGATAATAAAACTATTAAACCTAATACTACTGCATCAAACATATTAAAATCAAAACCATCCATTTTAAACCCCCTAAAATTTTACTCTAAACCTAATTGCCTTTTTAATTCATCTGGATAGTAGGCAAAGGTTATAGCATCTTCAATGCTAATTATACCTTTATTTACTAAATCTACTAAGTTTTTAGTTTGTGTTTGCATACCAGTCTCGCCTTGACCTAGTTGCATTGTAGAGTAAATTTGATGAACTTTACCCTCACGAATTAGGTTACCAACTGCATCATTATTTATCATAATTTCAAATGCAGCTACCCTTCCACCACCAATTCTCGGTATAAGAGCCTGAGATATAACAGCTTGTAGTGAGCTAGATAACATTGCTCTAATTTGGCTCTGCTCAGCTGCATCAAAGCTATCGATAATACGGTTAATACTCTTTGGTGCAGAGTTTGTGTGCAATGTTCCAAATACTAAGTGACCTGTCTCTGCTGCTGTTAGAGCTGCAGATATTGTTTCGCTATCACGCATCTCCCCAATTAATATTACATCTGGATCTTGTCTTAAAACATACTTTAAACCCGAAGCAAAGTTTTCGGTATCACTCTCTACCTCTCTGTGTGATATTGTAGATTTAACTGGAGTGTGTAAAAACTCCACAGGATCTTCAATAGTTACAATATGTTTATAATAGTTTCTATTAATTTCATTAACCATAGATGCCAAGGTTGTAGATTTACCAGAACCAGTTGGTCCAGTAACTAAAACCAATCCACGATGCAACTTTGTTAATTCCGCAAACAAATCAGGTGCATTTAACTCCTCTAGCGTAGGGGTTTTTGTTGGAATAATCCTTAATGCTGCTGATAGACTGCCCATTGTTTTATAAACATTAAAACGAAACCTAGCCTCTTCATTAAAGGCAAACATACCATCAACTTCACCTTTTTCATTTAACTTTTTTATCTGTCTGTCATTTAACATAGGGTAAACCAGCTCTTCTGTTTCACTCTTAATTAATTTTGGATAATTTAACTTTTTTAAAGAGCCATCTATCCTTAGGGATGGGTGGTCACCTGTATTTATATGAAGATCTGATGCTTTTGTATCTAAAAGCGCTTTTATTAAGGGTGCTATTTTCAATTCTGACATAATTTTTCCTTTATTCTATTATTGCTGGAACAATGAAGAAATTATCTTCACTCATTGGTGCATTTTTAATAATAGATTGATTAATCTCTCTATTACACTCTGGAGTATCAACTCTTAGTGGAGTTCCACCATCTAGAGTTGAAAAGAAGCTGTCTATATTAGAGGTATCTAATTCGCTTAAGCTATCAACATATTCTACTATCTCTGATAACTGTGAAATTACCTCTTCTCTCTTATTTTCAGAAACTTTTAAATTTGAAAGGTTCTCCAATTTATCTAATAATTTACTATCTATTTTCACTTATTTACACCTTTTTTTAAACTTTTACAAATTATATTGAAAATTGCTTTAAAACTTTATTTAATATGATATAATTGTGTAAAAAAAAGGTTATTGAAGATGAAACAGATAGATATGAGCTCAGAAGAGTTTTTAGAAGAGTTTGAAAAAACAAAAAAATTTACAGATAAAGTAAATAAAAATTTTGGTTGGGTATATCATCCTGAGTTTGATGTTGTAGAGGGTGTTACAATGGGTTTGGCAAGAAATAAAATGCTATATGGTAAAAGGTTTTGCCCTTGTTTTATGGTAATAGAAGAAGATGGAAAGCCCAAAAGTGCTGATGATAGAATATGTCCTTGTAAACCAGCAATAGAAAAAGAGATACCGCAAGAGGGTAAGTGCCATTGTGGAATATTTTGCACACCTGAATATGTTCAAGAGTATAAAAAAGAGAATGGTAAATAGGAAAAAAATTGAAAGATTATGATATTATAGACCTATTTATAAAATTGCTTAGTGCTAAATCTATTACTCCAGATGATGATGGCTTAATGGATTTTATTGCAGATTATTTAAATGATTTTGAAGCAATAAGGGTAGATAAGTGCGGAGTTAAAAACCTATTTTTAACTAAAAAGTTTAAAGATGGAGAGCATTTGTGCTTTGGAGGTCATGTAGATGTTGTTCCGCCTGGAGTCGGTTGGAGTAGCGACCCTTTTGTTCCTAAAATTGAAGATGGAAAGATATATGCAAGAGGCACTCAAGATATGAAGAGTGGTGTGGCATCTTTTCTTAAAGCAGTTAATGAGACAAAAGATTTTAATGGTAGATTGTCTATACTGCTAACTTCTGATGAAGAGGGAGATGCAACATATGGAACTCAAATTCTCTTAAAAGAGCTTAAAAGTAGAAACCTGCTTCCTGACTATGCTGTAGTTGCAGAGCCAACTTGTGAGGATATATTTGGTGATGCAATTAAGATAGGAAGAAGAGGCTCAAACAATGGAGTAATTAGAATTTTGGGTAAACAAGGTCACGCTGCTTATCCCAAAAAGGCTATTAACCCTGTTAATCTACTTGCTCCAATTTTACCAAATATTGCAGGTAAAAATTTAGATAGTGGAGATGAGTTTTTTGAACCAAGTCAATTTGTAATTACAGATATTCGTGGTGGAATGGAAGTTACAAATGTAACTCCTGGTATGGTTAAATTGATGTTTAATGTCCGAAATTCAACAGCTACAACTCCAGATAATATTGAAGAGTTTGTAAGAAATAACTTTAAAGATTTAGATTATGAATTTGACTTTAAGCCATCAGCTAAACCATTTATGACCAATCCAGATAGCAAAATAGTAAAACTTTTGGTAAAATCAATTAAAGATACTACAAGCGTAGATACAAAGCTATCAACTGCTGGTGGAACAAGTGATGCAAGATTTTTTGGAGAGTATGGAGTTGAAACAGTAGAGTTTGGGGTAATTAACGATACAATACACGCTCCAAACGAGAGAACCTCTATAGAAGAGGTTGAATCTTTATATAGGGTATTTAAAGAGTTAATTAAAGAGTTTTAATGAATATACAACAGATAGTAATAGTTACAATTTTAATTGAAATTATAGAGATAATGCTTCAGTATAATAGCACACTAAAGGGTTCGTTGTATAAACTATATGGATATTACGATAAGAGTCCTTTTCTATTTTTTGCCTCTAATTTAGGGTATATATGGTTACTCTTTATATCTATAAACTATGGTGTATTTGATTTAGCTATTATCTTTGCAGTTATACTCAAATCTATAGATATATTTACAAAGATGGAATTAATAAAAAGAGTATTTATTAAAAAGGATATTAATTATCTAAATGAAATTAGCCCAATTATTGAAGCAAAAGCACCATACTGGATGTGGCTAATTGGTCCAATAACTTATCCATATATTGTATATGTAGCACTATCTTAAAAGTTTAAGGATATTTATGGAAATTGTAATTGAAAATAGACCACTTCTTATGGCAGATAGTATATCAAAAAGTTATGACTATCAACTATTTGATAATTTATCTCTATCGCTATATTCTCAACAGAGTGTATCTGTAATGGGTAGAAGCGGAACGGGCAAATCTACACTTTTACATATACTATCTACACTTCTTAAGCCAGATAGTGGTAGTGTTAAGATATTAGATAATGATATATATACTCTTAAAAAAGAGCAAATAGATACTATACGCAGAAGTAGTATTGGAATTATATTTCAATCTCACTACCTTTTTAAGGGAATGACAGCTTTAGAGAATGTAGAGTCTGCAACTTTACTCTCTAAAACCTCTATAGATAGAGATATATTTGAAATATTAGAGATAGAGAGTGTAATAGACAAAAGAGTAGGTGATCTATCTGGTGGACAGCAACAAAGAGTCTCTATTGCTAGAGTTTTAAGCAAAAAACCTAAAATTATATTTGCAGATGAACCAACAGGAAATTTAGATAAAGATACAGCAAATATTGTAATGGATGCTCTGAATATATATATAAAAGATAATGATGCAGCACTTTTTTTGGTTACACACGATGAAGAAATAGCTAAAAAAACCCAAAAATTATACTTTTTAGATAATAAAAAGTTAAATATTAGATAAATAGACATTTTTTTTGTTATAATATCAAAAAATATAAAAGGTGTCGATATTATGAAGAGAGTCTATTTACCTATTCTATTGAGTATAACTTTTTTAACAAGCTGTGCATCTATCAATAACCCTTTTGCCAAAAGAGAAACTATTGAGATAAAAGAGGGTTATCTCTCACTTAAAAATATAAATACTAATTTAGCAAAGCAGATGCCTTTAATTCAAAAAGTTGGTAAGAATAAGATAAAAATAGTATCTGCTACTACTTTTGCAGGAAAAGATGGAAAATCATTGATTACAGAGATTGAGTTCATCTTTACAAGTTTTGAAATTCCAGAAGGGTTACCATCGATTGCAAGAGTAAAAAGTTCTCTAACTTATGATCTTAAAACAAAAGAGTTTAAATTAGATAATATTTCAGAGCCCCAAGTTAAATTTTTAAAAGAGTCTTTAGTTGAGTATATAAATCCAAAACAGAAAAAATTTATATCAGATACAATAGTTTTAAAACTTTATGATTTAATATTACATAAATCTAAAAAAGAGTTAAGAGCAATGAAGGGCTTTATTGTAAAAGAGGGTAAAATTAAAATTATTTTTAAATAGTTTAATTTAATTTCATAATATTTTTATTAAAAATAAGGTATAAATTCGTATTATTTTATTCTAAGGAATGTTATGAGTTATGAGATAGAGAAGTTTGACCCTGAGATATTTGATGCAATAGAGAGTGAATTAACTAGACAAAATAATCACCTAGAGATGATTGCTAGTGAGAATTTTACTCAACCAGCTGTTATGGAAGCTATGGGTAGTGTATTTACAAATAAATATGCAGAAGGTTATCCAAATAAGAGATACTATGGTGGTTGTGAATATGCAGATAAGGTAGAGCAGTTAGCAATAGATAGATTATGTGAGCTTTTTGATTGTAAATTTGCAAATGTTCAGCCACACTCTGGTTCTCAGGCAAATGGAGCAGTATATGCAGCACTTCTAAAGCCTTATGATAAGATTTTGGGTATGGATTTAAGTCATGGTGGGCATTTGACTCATGGTTCAAAGCCTAGCTTCTCTGGAAAGAATTATCAAAGTTTTACTTATGGTGTTGAGCTTGATGGTAGAATTAACTACGATAAAGTTATGGAGATTGCAAAGATAGTTCAACCAAAAATTATAGTTTGTGGTGCAAGTGCATATGCAAGAGAGATTGATTTTAAAAAATTTAGAGAGATAGCAGATGAAGTTGGGGCTATTTTGTTTGCAGATGTTGCACACATTGCTGGGCTTGTTGTTGCTAATGAGCATATGAGTCCATTTCCATATGCAGATGTTGTAACAACTACAACTCATAAAACTCTTGCAGGTCCAAGAGGTGGGGCTATTATGACAAATGATGAAGATATAGCTAAAAAGATAAACTCTGCAATCTTCCCAGGTCTTCAAGGTGGTCCACTTGTGCATGTAATAGCAGCTAAAGCAGTTGGATTTAAACACAATCTATCTCCAGAGTGGAAAGAGTATGCAAAGCAAGTTAAGGCAAATGCTGCAAAGTTAGCTGAAGTTTTAGTTTCTCGTGGATATGATGTAGTGAGTGGAGGAACAGATAATCACCTTGTGTTGGTTAGTTTCTTAAACAAAGAGTTTAGTGGTAAAGATGCAGACGCAGCTCTTGGGAATGCAGGTATTACAGTAAACAAAAACACAGTTCCTGGCGAAACAAGAAGCCCATTTGTAACTAGTGGTATCAGAATTGGCTCACCTGCACTTACAAGCAGAGGTATGGGTGTAGCTGAGTTTGAAAAAATTGCAAACTGGATTTCTGATATCTTAGATGACATCAATAACACTGAGCTTCAGGCAAAAATAAAAGATGAAGTTAAAGAGTTGGCATCAAATTTTATAATATATGACAAGCCAATCTATTAATAGTATAGAAGAGTTATTACAATTAATTGTAGATAACTCTAATGGTTACTATATTAAACAAAAAAATATATCCTCTTTTAATAATAAAGATGGGCATACAATCTACTCTAAGTTTAAATATTTTGATGATAGTATAACTAAAGAGTTACTTCAAGAACATCTTAAAAACAAAATAACATTAGCAATATCTCTAGATAGTTATAAATCAATGGTGTTTGAATATTATGGAGATAGAAAAGAGGCATTTGTAGCTCTACTAAAGTATTTTTTAAATGAAGAGGGTATAAAAAATATATTTATTACCAATAGTGACAGTAGCAAAATTACTATATTTTCTACTCTTTTTGACAACAATACGGACTTTTTTGTAAATTTAGAAAAAAAAATCAAAAAAAAATTATATGATAGATTAATGGAAGATTGGAGAGTTCTACCCGATAGTTCACGCCCAAAAATTGGAAATCTATTAACACTTCCTAGAGAGCTGATAAAAGTTTAATTATCTAAATTATCAAAAAATATCTCATTTTTAATATTGCTTAATATTATAATTTAATTTTTTTTGGTATAATAGGTGTTGAAATACTAAAATTGGAGTATATTATGAGTAACGACAACACACTAGATGACTTAATCTTAACCGACCCTGAACCAGAGAAGGCAAAGTCTAAAGGACTTTTAGCTCTTTTAGCTCTTGTTATATTACTAATTATTGTTGGTGCAATATTGGCAAAGATGGTATTTAGTGATTCAGATAAGAGTGTTAAAGGCAATGAAGACAATAAAGTAGAGGTAGCAACTGATGTCAATAAAAATATTAATGATAGTGTAAATAGCAATAGTGCTAATGCAGATTTAGCACCTATTAATAACGATCCAGACTTGGCTCCTATTGATAATACAAACTCTATGCCATCTAATGTAGATACTGTAAGTGTAAATGAGAATAATAAAAATGGCAATGACCAATTTGAAAAAGCAAACAATTCACCAGTAGGCGATAGCACAAAAATTGCAAAAGATGAGAACTCATTAGGTGTAGCACCAGTAGCTAAAGGTAATAGTAATAATGATGCACCAATGAATGTAGTTGTTGAAGAGAGACCAACAAAACCTAAGCACACTACAAAGAAAAGAGAAGATAAAAAACCTAAACCTACACACACTGCAAAAGCTAAAAAACATAGCAACACAATAGGTGGAAGAGGAACTGTATATATTCAAGTTGGCTCATTTACAAAAGGACCAGCAGATAGTTTTATTAAAAAAATAAGAAGAGCTGGATTTAAATACAGAATTAAGAGTCAAAATGGATATAGAAGAGTATTTGTAGGACCTTTTGAAAGCAGACAAGAGGCATCAAGATATTTAGGAAAAGTAAGAGGACAAATTAATCCTCAAGCATTTATTAAGTAGTTTTTTATGATTAAGAGTTTTTTATTTGATCAATTAAGTGCTGTATCTCTATATTCTGAAGTTAGAAAAAGATTTCCAAAAGAGATAACAATGCTTTTCGAGAGTGTTGTTACAACCGAAGATGGAAATTTTAGTTTTATTGCAATAGGAGCTAAAGAGAGGCTTCAGTATATAGATAATAAAACTATATTTACAGATACAAATAACAATACTCAAGAGTTAGAGATAACCCCTTTTGATTTTTTAAAAGAGTATTATGATAGTGTAGATGAAAATCTTTATAAAAACTATGCTAGTAGAGTTGGTTTTAAATTTGTAGATGGTTTTATAGGCTTTTTATCTTACGATTTAGTAAAAGTTTTTGAACCATCGCTAAAAGAAGTAATGGATAATTTAGAAGATACTCTAAATACTCCCGACTTAGATTTAATTAGACCAAAGGTAATTGTTGGCTACTCTCATAAAAGTTCAGAGATAACAATTATTGATATAGATGATAGCAATAAAGATATAGTAGAGCAGGTAGTAGATATTATATCCTCTTCTCATACACCAGAGCCAATTAAGCCAGTAAAGTTAAATGGTGAGGGTGAGTTTGCAATATCTAAAGAGCAATATATGCAAATTGTAGATGAAGCAAAAGAGCATATTCGAGCCGGTGATGTTTTTCAAATGCTACCATCTAACAGATATACGCAAAAAGGTTCTATTGACCCACTTAGCTTCTATAGGGTGCTACGCTCTATAAACCCTTCTCCATATATGTTTTTATTAGATTTTGAAGAGTTTAGCATATGTGGCTCCTCTCCAGAAGTTATGGTTAGATTAACCGATGGAGAAATTTTACTTCGTCCATTAGCAGGAACAAGAAAAAGAGGAGCTACTCCTCAGATAGATTATGAATTAGAGCAAGAGCTACTAAATGACCCTAAAGAGTGTGCAGAGCATCTTATGTTAATAGATTTAGGTAGAAACGATGTAGGTAGAGTAGCAAAGGTAGGGACTGTTAAAGTTCCTCATATGATGAGAGTTGAAAGATACTCACATGTAATGCATATAGTTTCAGATGTTGTTGCAACAATTGATGATGATAAAGATATGTTTGACCTCTTTGGTGCAACATTTACAGCAGGAACAATGACAGGTGCTCCAAAAATTAAGGCCATGGAGCTTATTGCTAAATTTGAAAATATAAAAAGAGGCTTCTACAGTGGAAGTGTAGGCTACTTCTCATTTACAGGAGATATGGATTCGGCAATTACAATTAGAACAGCTTTAATTAATAATAAAGAGATAGTTCTACACGCAGGAGCAGGTATTGTAGCAGACTCTAAGCCAGAATTGGAAGAGTTAGAGGTAAGAAATAAACTTATGGCACTAATTAAAACTCTAAAAGATATGGAAAATTTAAAGCAGGTAGATAATCTACTGCTTTTAAAGGAGATAGATTAATGCCAAAGAAGTTTGCTATATTTGGTAATCCAGTCGAGCACTCTCTATCACCTAAAATGCACAATTGCGCATTTATAGAGTTGGGTTTTGATGGTATCTATAAGCAGATACTCTTAGAGGATGGAGTAAAACTAAAAGATACATTTTTAAAAGAGGATTTAACAGGAGCAAACATTACGGTTCCTCATAAAGAGAGAGCATATGAAGTTAGTGATATCTTAGACCCATTTGCAAAAAAAGTTGGTGCTGTTAATACTTTGGTTTTAAAAGATAATAAACTCTATGGATATAATACAGATGCACCAGGTTTTTTAAAATCTATCGAGAAGTTTGAAAACATTAAAACTATTTTGATATTAGGAGCTGGTGGAACTGTATCTTCGACTTCTGATATCTTAAAAGAGAGTGGCTATAGTGTAACTATTCTAAATAGGAGTAAAGAGAGATTACAACAATTTATAAAGAGTGGTTTTGAGTGTTATAGTTGGGAAGAGTTTGAACCAAAAGAGTATGACTTAATAGTAAATATGACAAGTGCTGGTTTAAGTGATAATAATTTACCAGCACCTAAAGATATATTAGATAAGACTCTATCAACTACAAAAGCTGCAATTGACATTATATATGGAAAAGAGACCCCTTTTTTAAAACTAGCCAAAGAGTATAATCTTCCTAATTTTGATGGAAAAGAGATGTTAATTCAGCAAGGTGTTTTAGCATTTGATTACTTTACAGAGCATAAATATGATTTAAAAGAGGTTGAAAAAATTATGAGAGAAGCCCTAAATTAGGGTATTTCCCCTAATTCTCTATTTTACTGTTTTATACCCTTTGTTAATCCAGCCATACTCTATGCCACCCTTTAATTCATATACATTTTTAAATCCTAAATTTTTAGTTAGCCACTCTCCCAACTTTTTTGTTCTATTTGCATGAGCACAATATATTATAAATGGTTTAGATTTATCTTTAATTAAGTTACCCAACTTAAACATAAAGTTAGGAACATCAGCCCCACCATTTGGTGTAAAAAACATTATCTTTTTTGCACCCTTTATTATACCTCTATTGTTCCACTCTTGAGGCGTTCTAATATCAATTACCACAACCCCACTCTTTTGCATTTTAAGTAGTGTATCAGCATCAATCTCTTTAAAACTTGCCATTAAAGAGTATGTAAATAAAAATAGTAAAAAAAACTTTTTCAAACAAAATCCTTTTTTCTTTTTATTATATATAAAATTTGTATATTTACTGTGTATTGCAACATAAGTTGCAAATAAAAATATCTTTATGAGTTAAAATTTTGTAATAAAATTAATTAAAGGAGTTGAATTATGAAAAAATTTCTAATTACACTATCTGTATTAGGAGCATTATTAAATGCCCAAAATCCAATTAATTTAAATGATGATCCATTTGCAGAGATAGAGAAAATGCAAAAAGATATGGATGCTATTTTTGATAAAATGGCTAAATCTAATATTTTTACTATAGCAAAAACAGATGCAATTATGAGCTCTGGAATAAAAGATAAAGGAGACCACTACGAGGTAGTAATTAATCTGGGTAAAGGTAAAGTTAAAAGTAGTGTAAAGGTAAAAGATAGACTCTTGTATATTGCAGTTAAAAGTGAAAATAGAGTAGAGAACAATAGCACAAATGGCTTTATCAAAACACAATCTAATAGCAGTATGACTCAAATCTTCACTCTCCCACAAGATGCAGATACAAAAATTGATTATAAACAAGATGGCGATAAATTAATAGTAAAGATACCAAAAGTTAAAAAGTAAGTTTAGATTATTTTATATGGTTTATTATAGTATTCGAGCATGAATTTAGGGTGTTGCTAAAAGTTTTGGCACCCCTTAGATAAAGATATGATTTTTTGTAATAGATAATAATTTCTATTTACACCCTATAATATATAATTATAATAATTATTTTTAAAAATTATATAAAAATTGATTTTAATCAACTTTTATTTTCAACTTTATGCTACAATACATAAAAACCTGAGTTCGACACAATACCATAGCCACAAAAGTCTAAAAATAGGTAAGGTTTTCAAAATTAAATTTGTAGGACTAGCCGTAGCTAATTCAAAAATTTTATTTAGGAAAGATTGCCTATTTTTAGGCTTCCCTTTGGGTTTTACGAGGTTTCCCATATGCTTTGACACATTTTTTTGAATTAACCAGTTAGTCCTGCAAAAATGTGACATTGCCTATGAAAAACCTCGTAAAATTGTGACTATGGTATTGTGTCGAACTCAGGTTAAAAATTAAATAGGAGTTAATATGTCGGATTTAAAAGAAAAAGTTGAAGTTGCAGGAGCAACAGTTGATTTTTATAAATATAAAGATGGAGATTTTGAGATTTATGAGTTTGATACAAGTAGATGTGGTCCACCTGAGCCTATGGTAAATGCGATGGCAGGTTTAAAGCTAATTGATGCACCAAACAAAAAACTTGTAATGATAAATCATAAAAAACCAATGGGGCTTTTGGATAAAATTGGAGAAAACTATAATATTAATGATAGGGCTTTAGAAGATGGTAGAGTTGCTCTTGAATTTACATATAAAGAGGGAGAGAGCAACAAAGCTAATTTAGATGATGCAAGTTGTAGTGGTTAATTAAATGTTTAATATCTCTAAAGATTTTGCACCACCATTTAAGATGATAGAGCCATTCTTTAAATTTGGCTCTATCGTCTATTTAATATCTATATTAGCACTTCTATTTATCAATAGTAGTGGTAGTATAGAAGATTTAACTGTAGTAGGATGGGCACATCTATTTCTACTTGGCTTTGTAATGGTAACTATTTTTGGTGCAATGGCTCAACTAATACCTGTTGCATTAGAGGTAGGACACTTTAGTGTAGATTTATATTATGTAATCTTTCCAACATTAAGTATAGGCACAATATTAATGGTTATTGGCTTTTGGTTTATGCCATTTTTACTGCCATATGGTGGACTTTTAGTTTTGGTATCTATGGTTGTTTTTTTATACGAAACCTTAATGACACTAAAGGCAACAACTTCAAATACTCTTACTGTAAAGTGTATAAAAGTAGGAAATAGCTTTTTAACAGTAGCTATTGCAATAGGCTTTTTAATGGCTTTGGCTATTGCAAATGGCATAGGGGTAAATTTAGGAAAGTTTTTACCAATTCATATAATTTTAGTTTTAATTGGCTATGTTACAATAACTGTAATAGGGCTTAGTATTATACTTTTGCCAATGTTTGGGCTATCGCATGGCTTTGATGATAGATATATTAACTTAGCCTTTAAGATATTAACATACTCAGTTATAACTTTTTCTATCTTAAAATTAGTTGGCTTAGACTTTGTGTCTAATTTTGCTCTAATCTCTATAGCCATTGGTATTGGATACTATTTTAAACAGTTGTTAATTCTTTACAAAACACGAGGTAGAAAAAACCACGATATTTGGTATAAACATATATATGTTGCCTTTATATCTCTTATTGTATCTACTGCATTTTTACTTATATGGCTATTTAGTGGAAATGATGCCTTTTTAAAGAGTGGTGTTTGGCTCTTTGCAATAGGCTTTATAGCTTTTGTAATTAATGGTCACTTAATTAAAATAATACCATTTTTAGTTTGGTTTGAGCGTTTTAGCTCATTAGTTGGTAAGCAAAAAGTGCCAATGCTTCACGAAATGTTACCAGATAGAGATGTTAATTTTTCATTTTGGTTAAGTCTATCGGGCTTAGTTGCAGCTGCTTTTGGCTTACTTATTAGTAGTGATTCTCTATTTAAAGGTGGAGTATCTCTACTTAGTTTTGGTGCTATTTTTATGGTAATTACCGTAATATATATTTTAAACTTTAAACCAGAGGATGTAAAAGATGTGTAGTGTAACAAAAGAGCAAATATATGACGAATTAAGAAAAATTATTGACCCAGAAGTTGGGTTTAATCTTGTAGAGATGGGATTGATTTATGGTGTAGATATAGATGATGATTGTAATGTAAAAATCACTATGACACTATCTACAAAAGCATGTCCTCTACATCAAATGATAACACAGTGGGTAGAGGATGCTCCAAAAAAAATTGATGAAATAAAAGAGGTAGAGGTTAATGTGGTATGGGAGCCAGAGTGGAATATATCTATGGCAGAAGATAATGTAAAAGCGGCTCTAGGTTCACTCTGATGAATGCAATAAAAGCAGTTCTAAAAGACCTTTATGGTGCAGGAATACTATTTTTTTACTATGTTAAATGGATTATTGCAATAGGTGTTCCTACACTTTATTTGGCTCTTGAATATAAACGAAATTATATAATGGATATTTTATGGATTTGGTGTATAATATTAATTATAAAAGACTTTGTCTATAAGTTTATATTAAAAAAGAGCCACTGCGATAGTAGGAGTTGCTCTACAAAGGATAAGTAGTGTTTGATATTTTTAGCAAGGTAGATGATAGCCCAAATATTGCAAAAGTTTATTTTGGCTCTAGTGTAGAAGATAGAGATGAATTGATAGATATTAAAAATCCATATAGTAAAAAAGTGGTATCAAGATATCCTAAATGCGATGAAAATGATGCAAAAAAAGCATTAGAAGTTGCACAAGAGGCATCTAAAGTAGCCAAAAAAACTCCACTACATAAAAGAGTGGCATGGCTAGAAGATGTTGCTTCTAAATTAAGAGAAAATAGTGATGAGTTTGCAAAGATTATTGTAGATGAAGTTGCAAAACCTCTATCTTTTGCTAAAATAGAGGTATTAAGATGCGCCGAAACTATAGAGCTAACAGCTAAAGAGCTTATAAATTTAAATGGCGAGACAATTCCAACAGATGCAACACAAAGTGGTAGAGACTCTATAGCATACTATAAAAGAGTTCCAGTTGGCGTGGTTACTGCAATAACACCTTTTAATTTTCCTCTAAATTTAGTAGCTCATAAAATTGCTCCTGCTCTTGGAGCTGGTAATGCAGTAGTTTTAAAGCCAACACCAGAAGCTCCAATGACAGCCTACTTATTAGCAAAACTCTTTATAGAGAGTGAGTATGCCGTGCCAAATGCACTGAGTGTGGTTTATGGGGATGCTGAAGTTGGTGCAGAGCTTGTTAAAAACCAAATTCCTAGAGTTATTAGCTTTACTGGCTCTGCAATGGTTGGCAAAATTATTATGCAAAATGCTGGTATTAAAAAGGTAGCACTAGAGCTTGGTGGAAATGCCGCAACATTTATAGATGAGAGTGCAGATATTAAAGATGCAGCTAAAAAGTGTGCTTTTGGCTCTTTTTATAATAGTGGACAAGTTTGTATAAGCTTACAAAGAATATATATTCACGAAAATATTTATGATGAATTTGCTACTGCTTTGGCAGATGAAGCTAAAGAGTTGAAAATTGGTTCTCCATACGAAGAAGATACCTTTATGGGACCACTAATAAACGAAGATGCAAAACTAAGAGCTGCAAGATGGGTAGCAAGTGCTATAGATGAGGGTGCAAAAGCTCTTTATGGAGGAAAAGAGGTAGATGGAATTTTCCCTCCAACAGTTATGACAGATGTAACTGATGATATGAAAATAATTTGTGAAGAGGTATTTGCTCCAATAGTATCTTTAGTAAAAGTAAGCTCTTACGAAGAGGCAATTAAAAAGATAAATAACTCTCCATATGGATTGCAATATAGTATATTTACAAACTCTCTTAAAAATACAAAATCATTTATAGATGATGCAGATGCAGGTGGTGTTGTAATTAATGATATCCCAACAGTTAGATTTGATATTCAGCCATATGGAGGAGTAAAACAATCAGGTATAGGAAAAGAGGGACCAAAATTTGCATTAGAAGAGTTTACAGAGATAAAATCTGTGGTTATATTTTAATGAAAAAAGTTGCTATAAGTGCCTGTTTGGTTGGTAATAGATGCAGATATGACGGCAAAGAGAATTACGACCCAAAACTTTTAGGTTTACTAGAGGGGGCTGAGTTAATTCCATTTTGCCCAGAAGATTTTTGCTATGGAACACCTAGACCAACTATGGATATTGTAGATTATGGAGATAAAAAGAGAGTTATATCTAATTTAACAAGTGCAGATTTAACTCCACCTATAAAAGAGTATGCAAAAGCTTTTTTTGATAACAATCCAGATATAAAACTTTTTATTGGTAAAGATAGAAGTCCAAGCTGCGGAGTCTGTAGTGCTAAAGTTTATGATAAAGAGAAAAATTTAATCTCTACAAAAGGAACGGGAATTATGGCTGAGGTTGCTAAAGATTTAGATATTGAATCTTGGGATAGTGAAGATTTTTTAGAAAAATATAAATCAGGACTATAAGTTATATCTTTACTTAATTTTCGTATGTTTAATATCTCTTGAAATTGCATAAGGATTTTTTCTAAATGCCCACGGTTCAATAAATATTGTTAGTTTGGCAATTTTTTGAATAATTTGGGTTAAGTAAATTTTTACTCTATTTGGACACTCAAATTCCTTCAAATCAAAAGCTACAATACTCCGTCTAACTTTGGTTAATACTTTCTAAATTCAAACAACCAATCTTTTTGCTCTTGCGTTAAACTCTTTAGTGACTCCAAGATTTTAGCTTTTAATTTTTGTAAATCTTCTAACTCTAAATACTCCAACAATTGTGGTGCGATATCAAACTCTTCAATATTTTGACTACTCCACAACTCTTTAATTTCATTTAATAGCTCAATTTTATCTTGCATTAACTTCCTTTTAGTAAAATTATACTAAAAAAAGGTGATATTTGAAATTAATATTAATAACTCTATTGACAATCAATATTTTTGCAGGTAATTATGAGATTGTAGATATATTTGATAGTGGAAATAACAGAGCAAAAGTAGCAATAAAGAGTAAAAAAGTTTACAAGAAAAGAGTTAAAAAATTAGCAGTAAAAAGAAAAAAAGTTACAATTAATAGAAAAAAATCAGCTACAAAACATCGAAAACACAAAGCCATAAAAGATAAAAAAATAATTAAAAAGGGTGCATTAAAAAGCATTAACCACAATAGTTCCAAAGAGATAATTAGCAAAAAAAGAGCAAAATTAACAATTATTATAGATGATATATCACACAAATACCAGTTAAATCAAATTAGAGCCTTACCATTTAAGGTTACACCATCTATTTTTCCTCCAAGTAAAATGAATGAGAATAGCCAAAAATTAGCAATTGGCTTAAAACACTATATGGTTCATCTGCCTTTACAGTCGGGGAGTAGGGCTATGAATAGGTTTGAGAATACTCTATTTGTATCTGATAGCTCTAAAAAAATAGCAAATAGAGTGGCTGAAATTAAGCGACTTTTTCCTACTGTTAAATTTATAAACAATCACACAGGAAGCACCTTTAGTAAAAACTATAATAAGTCTAAAATACTATATAAAGAGTTAATGAAAAGAGGTATTACTTTTGTAGATAGCCGAACAACACAAAATAGTAAATTTAAAAAAATATCAAAAGAATTTAACAGAAGATACTATCATAATAGCCACTTTATCGATAACAGATTAAATGTGAATTCAATTTTAAAAGAGATTAAAAGAGGTATCTCTATTGCTAAACAAAATGGCTCAGCTATAATTATTGGGCATCCACACCCACAAACTTTTAAAGCGCTAAAACTTGCTAAAAAGTATCTAAAGCAAGTAAGCGTAGTATATATTGATGAATTATAATGATTAATATAGTAAACAAAGAGATAAAAGCACTAAAATTAATGAAAAAAGCTCCTAAAGAGCTTTTTTATATAGGTGATTTATCTCTTTTAGATAGGAAAATTGTATCTATTGTTGGAACTAGACGCCCATCTAGCTATACAAAAGATTGGACATTTAAATTGGCAAGAGCATTAGCTGCTAGAGGTGTTGTGGTTGCTAGTGGAGCAGCTATGGGTGTTGATGCTTTGGCTCATAAGGGTGCTGGTGCTAAAAATACTATAGCAGTTATGGCAAATGGATTAGACATTAAATACCCAGCTGTAAATAAAAGCTTGATAGAAGAGATAGAAAAAAATGGCTTGACTCTAAGTTTTTTTAAAGAGGGATTTAGGGCAACAAAATGGAGTTTTGTTAGCAGAAATGAGCTTGTTGTTGCACTTGGAGACTCTTTAATTGTAACAGAAGCAGACCTAAATAGTGGAAGTTTAAGAAGTGTTGAGTATGCACTTAAAATGAGTAAACCAATATTCGTTTTAGCGCATAGAGCAAGTGAGAGTTTAGGAACAAATACTCTATTAAAAGAGGGTAGAGCTGAAGCTATATATGATATAGAAGAGTTTGCAAATAGGTATGGCTTGGTTAAAGCCCAAAAAGATGAATTTACTACATTTTTAGA
>JALSPE010000027.1 GCA_026986085.1 Campylobacteraceae bacterium
TGTTCCAAATAGTATTTGAGTATATGTTATTGTGCCTATTATTCCAGCTTTTGTTAGGGTGTATGCTTTTGTCATTAATAGTTGAGAAATTGTTGCAAAAATTCCAATAGCACTAAGGTATAGCCACTCAATACCGCTTGGCATTATAAATTTTGCATATATAAAGTCTAAATTTTTATCAAAAGTAAAGTAGTTAGATAGGGTTAGTAGTATTATTGGTCCTATAGTTCCAACACTCATAAATGATAGTGCTATAACTCTTGTATCGTAGTAGTTTCTTAACTCTCTAATTGATGTATAAGCCAAAGCTGCACCAATTCCCGAGAATAGTCCAAGTATTGTATATTTATCTAAATTAAAGCCATCGGGTTTTGCAATTAATGCAATGCCTATAAAACCAAAAATTAGAGCCAAAATAGCAGTTTTTGGCAGTTTCTCTCCTAGGAAAATCCAAGCAAAAAATGCTAAAAAAAGAGGAGATGTTTTATTATATGTTGTTGCAACTCCAAGTGGAATATGTGCCATATTGTAAAAGTATGCAAGTAGAGCCAAAAAGCCCATAAAGCCTCTAAAAAATAGTAGTATAGGCTTTCCACCTTTACTTTGAGTAGGGGTTTTGTATAGTGCAAATAGAATAATTGCCACACCAAATATATTTCTAAATAGTGTAAGCTCTACAGATGGAATTTTATCGCCTAATAGTTTTACAAAGCCACCCATTAGTGCAAAACTAAAGGTAGCTAAAAACATTAGCAAAACTCCTCTATCGATTGATTTTAACATATCTTCTCTCTTTTTTTTGCGTATTATACAGAAATTTCTTTTATTAGGATATAACTTTACTTTAGAGTTATTGCAAAATTTAATTAGTAATTAGCCAATTTTCCAATTTAAATATATCTCTATTGCAAGGCATTGCTTTCCAGCCATAACTCTCTAAATACATTAATTTTCCACCAAAATATCCTATTGGATATCTCTCTTTGTATATCGGGAAAGATCCACTCTTTATTGAATTAAATATATCTTCAAACTCATTTGGAACTCTGTAGTAGTTAAAATTGTAAGAGTGAATATCTATTAAGCTTTGGTGAAGCATCTCATTTGTAATTAGAGATTGACTCAAAATATAGTATGCTGGTTGCTCTATAGCTGGGTCTGGTAGAATATCGGTAATATAAAGACGCTCTTTTTTATTTTTAAACATTTTGCAATTATAGCAGTAAAATTTTAACTTTTATATGTTATTACGATATAATATCTTAAAAAATATGGATATATTATGAATTTAGAAGAGATAGATAAAGAGTTTGTTCTTCACTCTTATGGGCGTGGGTATGTTAATTTTATTAAGGGTGAAAATGCTACCCTTTTTAGTGAGGATGGCACAGATTATATAGATTTTGCTAGTGGTGTTGGGGTTTGTAGTGTTGGTCATGGTAATAAGAGGTTGGCTGATGCTATATGTGAACAGGCTAAAAATTTATTGCATGTATCGAATCTTTGGGTTATTGAGCCACAAGCTCTTTTGGCTAAGAGAGTTGTGGAGCTTAGTGGATATGATATGCGTCTTTTCTTTGCAAATTCTGGTGCAGAGGCTAATGAAGGTGCTCTAAAGATTGCTAGAAAGTATGGGCAGTTAAATTTTGATAAAAAGAGATATAAAGTAATTACACTTGAAAACTCTTTTCATGGCAGAACTATTACAACGGTAAAGGCAACTGGGCAAGAGAAGATGCATACACCTAATTTCTCTCCATATCCAGATGGATTTAAACATGTAGAGAGTATTGATGATATATATTTAAATATTGATGATGAAACAGTGGCAGTTATGATAGAGTTGGTTCAAGGAGAGGGTGGTGTAGAGCCATTTAAAAAAGATGAGATTCAAAATTTGGCAAAAATTTTAAAGTCAAAAGGTTTGCTTTTAATTGTAGATGAAGTTCAAACCGGAGTTTACAGAAGTGGAGAGTTTTTGGCAAGTAACTATTATGAGATAGAGCCAGATATAATTACACTTGCAAAAGGGCTTGGTGGTGGTTTACCAATTGGTGCAGTTATGACAAATTTAAAAGATATATTTGAGCCAGGAGACCACGGAAGCACATTTGGAGGAAATTATCTTGTAACAAGAGGTGCAGGGGTTGTTTTGGATATTTTAGAGCAAGAGTATAAAGATAGAGCTATAGCAAAGAGAGTAGAGCTTTTTAATGAAAATTTAGAGAGATTAGCTGCATCTTTACCAGAGCTATTTAGTAGCACTGTAGGGCTGGGTTTAATGAGAGGGCTTAGGGCTAATAGTAGTGAGATTCAAGCTCAAGTTATAAAGGAGGCATTTGATAATAGAGTAATTTTATTAAAAGCTGGGAGAAATACGGTTAGATTTTTACCACCACTAACTATCAGTGAAGATGAGATAGTAGAGGGCTTTAAGAGATTAGAAGTTGCACTCTCTAAAGTTGGAGTTTAATGAAAAGATTATTTATTATTTCTGCTTTATTTGGTGCTTTGGGTGCTGGAGAGTTAGATAACTTTTTATCGCCAACTTATAATGAACTTTTTGATGCACAACTTAAAAAGAGTCTAAAGCAAAAAGATTACAATAAATTAAGCTGGATATCTCCTGTAACTCTAAGTTTTCAAAGAAGCTGGAGTAATCAGATAGAGGGTGGATGGCACCCTTATAACAGCTACTCTATTGGAATTGAACAAGCTATTTTTAAAGGTGGTGGAATATATTATGGTGTTAAGTATGCTAACAGTAATTACAGCTTAGCTAGAGCAACAATATCTCAACAAAAGGCAAAATTGGGGGCTAGTGCAGCTGAGTTATTATATAAATACAAGGCTACATATTTAAGTATTAAAAAGATAAAACTTCAAATTGAAAATAGTAAAATAGAGATAAAAAGAGCTAAAGAGCTTTATGATGCAGGGCTTTACGGTAGTGAAGTTTTAGATAGTAGTTTATCTAAAGAGAGTGAGGCAAATATAGCATTAATGCAACTTAAGGCAAATTTAGAAGATGTAAGAGCTGCATATAAAAAGATAACAGCAAAAGAGCCTAAATTAAAAGATTTACATAGAGTTAAAATGCCAAGTAGAGATAGATTTTTAGAGGCTAATACAAATTTGTTAATAGCAACTCTAAATAGGGATTCTAAGAGAGTTTATGCAAAAGTCGTAAGAAGTAAGTATCTGCCAAGTGTGAGTTTGGGTGCTAGATATACAAAGGTGTCAAATGCTCAACCACGCACAAAAGATGCTTTTACAAATTATTCTCTAAAGGTGTCTATGCCAATTTCGGTAAATATGGGTAATGATTTAGAGGTTGCAAAGTTAGATACAATTGTATCATCAATTGAGTTAAAACAGAAGAGGCATGAGGCATCTATAGATTACGATAGAGTTGTAAAAAGAGTTAAAATTATAGATAGAAAAATTCACTTTGCAAATAGAGATAAACAAGCATATAAAAGATTGCTTAAAAGCACAAAAGAGCAGTATAGAGCAGGGCAGAAGTCTATCTTAGATTTGAAAGTTTTACAAAACTCTTTAAAGATGAAAGAGATAGAGATAGAATTATATAGAATAGATAGAGAGATAGAGATTTTAAAGCTTTATGAGAGTATGAAGTAGTTACATAGTTTTTAGCAGTAGATAGCAGGAGTTATTATGAAGTTTAGCGACTATATGCAAGAGTGGTTATATGGAGTGGATGGATATTATAAGAGTTTTAAAGCAATAGGAAAAGAGGGAGATTTCTTTACGGCAGTTAGCACAAGTGCCTTTTTTGGAGCTTCGATTGCTAATTATATTTTTAGTTTAATTGGGCAGGGCAGGGTAGCTAAAGATGTAGTTTTAGTAGAGATAGGAGCTCATCAGGGCTATTTAATGGGTGATATGATACGATGGCTCTATACAAAAGATGAGACTCTGCTTGATAGTATGAGATTTATAATTATTGAGAGACAAGATGCAGTTATAGAGGCTCAAAAAGATTACTTTTCTAAAAATTTTGGCAATGCAGTTAAAATTGAGTATGTTAAGAGTTTGGGGGAATTAGAGTTAGAGAGTGCAATTTTTGTATCAAATGAGATATTTGATGCCTTCCCTTGCAATTTGTTTAAAGATGGCAAGGTTGCAGTTGTAAATGAGCATAAGATTGATTGGATAGATGCTTCTATAGAAGAGATTGAGTTTGCTAAAAAACATAACCTTAGAATTGGTGAGATTGCAGTAGGGTATGAAGAGTTTGCAAAAGAGATAGCAAATAGTGCAAAAAGTTTTGAGTTTTTAAGTTTTGATTATGGTGAAAAGTATGTTAGAAATGATTTCTCAATTAGAGTTTACTCTAAACACAAAACCTATCCACTCTTTGATGAAGAGTTAAAATTAAAAGAGCATTTTAAAAGAAGTGATATAACTTATGATGTAAACTTTGAGCATATTATAGAGGCATTTAAGTCTGCTGGAGCTATGTTGGAGCATTATGAAACACAAGCTAGAGCATTAGTTAGGTTTGGAATAGTTGATATTTTGGAGCAGTATTATAAAATGGCGACAAAGTCGCAATATTTAGCACAAGCTGATAAAGTAAAAACATTAATTTCTCCAACTATAATGGGAGATAGATTTAAGTTGGTTCACTTTAGGAGATAGTTGTGAGCGAAGATAATAGAGAGAAA
>JALSPE010000028.1 GCA_026986085.1 Campylobacteraceae bacterium
TGTTCAATTGCATTTTTCATCTCCATAAAATCAAGTTTTGCACTAATATCAAAGTAGTGCTCTTTTGCCTTTGCCATATATTATCCTTTTAATTAAAGTTCTCTATAAACTCTTCATAGCTATCAATCTCTAAAAAAAGAACTCTTGGTTTATGAAAAGAGGCTATTCTTGCAATATCAAAAAAGAGAGTTCCTCTTGTATCTTCAAAACCTTTTCTATGCCCTGCAACACTAAATGCTTGACATGGAAAACCAGCTAATAAAATATCATGTTTTGGAATATCTTTTGCATCTATTTTAGTAATATCACCTTTTGGCATCTCATTATAATTTAAAAAATAGCTCTCTTTGGCATGTTTATCTATTTCTGAAGCAAAAACAAACTCTATAGCATCTCCAAAGGCTCTTTTAAATCCTTCTCTTATTCCTCCTATTCCTGCAAAAAGATCTATTGCTTTATATATTTTTTGATTATTTATATTACTCTCGAATAGACTCTTTGCAACCATACTCTACTCCTCAATTCTAATAAGGCTTACATTATCTCCAACACTATCTAGGGCTTTTAGGCTTTTGATTGCTCTTTTTATATCTTTCTCTTGACACTCATGAGTTGTTAGAAGCAATCTTACTCTATTTTCTACTTTTGAATCTTTTTGCAAGATTGATGAGATAGAGATACTCTCTTTGCTAAGAGCTGAAGTAACAGAGGCTAAGACTCCAGGTTTATCTACAACTTTTAGTTTTAGATAATATTTAGATGATACATCATCGCTATTTAAAAGTTCAAGTTTTTTACCTTCTAAGCCTCTTTTGTAGCCAAGCATTGGTCCTCTATTGCCTCTTGCAATCTCAATAATATCTGCAATTACTGCACTTGCTGTTGCATCTCCTCCAGCTCCTGGACCATAAAACATTGTCTCTCCTACACAATCTCCAACAACACTAACAGCATTCATAACACTATCAACTTTTGAGATAGGGTTACTATTTTTTACCATTGTAGGATGCACTCTTATCTCAACACCACTCTCTCTTTTTTTTGCAATACCAAGAAGCTTTATCTCATATCCAAACTCTTTAGCAAACTCAACATCTGTTTGGGTTATACTATCAATTCCCTCTATTAAAATATCTTCAGGCTTGGCATCTATTCCATATGCAATACTTGCTAAAATTAATAATTTATGAGCTGCATCAAAACCACCTACATCAAATGTTGGGTCAGCTTCAGCGTAGCCTAAATCTTGAGCCTCTTTTAATACCTCATCATAGCTAACGCCTTCATTAATCATTTTTGTTAGCATATAGTTACAAGTTCCATTTAATATACCAACAATACTCTCTATATGGTTGGCACTAAGTCCATTTCTTAATGCTCCTATAATTGGTATTCCACCAGCAACACTTGCTTCATAAAATAGTGGTAAATCACCAGCTATCTCTTGTAACTCATATCTATGGTATGCAAGTAGTGCTTTATTTGCAGTTACAACTGCTTTACCATTTTTTAAAGCTTTTTTTACAAGTTCATAAGGCTCTTTAACTCCACCCATAAGCTCAACTACAATATCAATTTGAGGGTCATCAATAATATCAAGAGGATTATTGCTGATTTTAATATTTATATCTCTTTTTTTTGATATATTTTTTACTACACCCTTTGTAGCTACTATCTTTTTACCAGCTCTTGCCTCTATGATATCGCTATTTTTTTCTAAAATTTTTGCAACTGAAGTTCCAACTGTTCCAACTCCGAGTATTCCTATCTTTATCATTTAGTATCCTCTTTTTGCTTTTTTAACTCATTTAAAAACTTCTTTATATTTTTAGCTGCTTGGCGAATTCTCTTTTCGTTTTCAATCAAAGCGATACGGACATACTCATCACCATACTTTCCAAAGCCAATACCAGGACTTACTGCAACTTGAGCTTTAAGTAATAACTCTTTAGAGAATTCCAAACTACCCATATCTTTAGCAATTTCTGGTATTTTTGCCCATATAAACATACTTGCATTTGGTTTGCCCAAATCCCAACCAGCAGATTTAAATGCTTCTATCATTACATCTCTTCTCTTTTGATATTTTGGAATAACTATCTCATCTACAAGATGAGTATAGTCATCAATACCTACTGTTGCAGCAACTTGAATTGGAGTAAACATACCATAATCAAGCCATGATTTTATTTTTTGCAAAGCCCCAACAAGCTTTTTATTACCTACAATAAAGCCTACTCTCCATCCAGCCATATTATAGCTTTTACTCATTGTAAAGCTCTCAACGGCAACATCTTTTGCACCCTCTACTTGCAAAATTGAAGGAGTTTTATATCCATCGAATGTAATATCTGCGTAAGCAATATCACTGATTATATAAAATCTCTCTCTTTTAGCAATCTCAACTAATCTTTTGTAAAAATTTAGAGTTACTGTTGCAGTTGTTGGGTTGTGTGGAAAGTTTACAACCAAATATTTTGGTTTTGGAACAGTATCTTTTAGAGCATACTCCAAATCCTCTATAAACTTATCTTCATCTACTGCAAATGTTTGCTCATCAAAGGTTAGCTTCATCTTTTGAACATTTCCACCAGCCAAAACAAAAGCGTATGAGTGGATAGGATAAGTTGGATCGGGCACAATTGCAACATCTCCTGGGTTTGTAATAGCTTGAACTAAATGCACATACCCCTCTTTAGAACCCATTGTTGCAACTGCCTCTGTTTCTGGGTCTAAAACAACTTCATACTTTTTTAGATACCAATTACAAATTGCAAGTCTTAATTTATATATACCCTTACTTGCACTATATCCGTGAGTATGAGGTTTTCTTGCAGACTCTACAAGCTTTTCTATAACGGGCTTAAATGCCGAACCATCAGGGTTTCCCATAGAAAAATCAATCACATCAGCACCAGCACGGCGTTCTGCCATTTTTAAATCATTTACAACTGCAAAAACATACTTTGGTAACCTGTCTATCTTATTAAATCTTATCTCATCAAACATAAATTATATCCTCTCTACTTACCAAGCTCTTCTTTTGGTAACTCTTTTATACTCAGCTTCATTTATCTCTTTTATTCCATCTTTAGATACAATCAGATATCTTTTACCACCTTTTGTATAGCGTTTTTTTACTCCACTGTCGGTTGTTATATTAAATTTACTATTTCCTGTAACAATTACTACATCTCCACCATCTGTATTGTAGGTGTATGTTTTTTTGGCAAATACAGAAACTTTTCTTTTTGTTTTTAAATTATACAATCCAACCCAAACTCTTTTTGTATTTGGTTTTATGGTTATAGTTTTAGGTGCTTCTATATTAGTGCTACTATTTTCTACACTTTCACTAGATATATTATTGTCACTTACATTTGTTTCACTGCTTACACTATCATTAATATCAGCAACTTCATTATTAATAGAGGTATTGTTATCCTCATTCATATTAGAAGTATTGGCATCTAAAATAGATTGAGTATCCTCTTTTAATTTTTCACTGCTCTTATTCGCTTCATTTTTTTCATCTTCTTTGTTTGTTTCATTACTATTTTGAGTGTTAGAAGATACTGCTAAGCTATCACCATTATCACTTTTTGGAGCTTTATCGCTCTTTTTAACATCAGAAGTTATATCAAACTTTTTAGAACCCTCTTGAGTGTTGCTTAAAGTGCTGTTACTATTTTTTTCACTATTTTCTTTAGCATCCTTTGGACTCTGCTCTTTGGTGTTGATATCTACTTGATTGGCATTATCTTTTTTGCTATCATTACTATCTTCACCAATTAAATTTTTTGCTTTATCAATTGTCTCTTTAACTAATCCACTACTGCTATTACTCTTTGATATTTTAGAATCTTTAGAGTTATTGGTATAATACCAGATGGCATATAGTGTTAATCCTATAGCTATAAGAGTAGCAATAGTTGTTATAATTTTTCCACCTTGGTTAGATGCACTTTGAGCATCAACTAAATCAATTGGTCTTTGTGGCTCCTCTTTTTTGTGTGTGGCGTAAAATTCATTAGCTTCTTGCTTTAACTCATTTAAATCTATTTTAAATTCTCTCTCAATAATTGCAATAAAACCTTTTGCCTTTGGGGCTTGTAGAGCCTCCCACTCTTTGTTTAAAAGCTTTTCTAAAACCTCAATAGGTATATTTGTCTTATTTGATATTGTATTTAATGAATAATCTTTAACTAAATCATTTAACGGCATAACTCATCCTATGTAAAAAAATTGCTGCTGCTGCACTAACATTTAGAGAGTCAAACTCTCTACTCATCTCTATTTTATATATGCTATCTAATTTCTCTTTTGCTCTTTTAGAGATACCTCTATCTTCACTACCTAAAACTAAAACTCTTTTTTTATCAAATGAGCCCTCTTGAAGAGGAGCTCCATCTAAATCTGCACCGTATATCTTAAAATCTACCTGATGTAACTCATTTAGAAGATCTAAAATATTTTGGTGAACAATAGGAGGCATACTTAAAGCTGCCCCCGAACTAGCTCTTACTACTCCACTTAAATTAATTTGCTTAACTCCTGTTACAAACACTCCATCTACACCAAGAGCATAAGCGCTTCTGATAATTGCTCCAATGTTTCCAACATCTGTTAAACCATCTAAAATCAGCAAAAAGTTACCACTTTTTAAACTCTCTATAGAGGGTGGCTCTGGCTCTTGCATATCAACTATAATACCTTGATGGTTTCCACCATGGCTGAGCTTTTGAGCCCATTTATTCTCTATAGTTTTAACTTTAGAGCCAAACTTTTTTAACAAATCTTTTGGTAATATAGATAGTTTACTAACATATATTGTCTCTATCTTGTCGCTGTGTTCTCTTAGTGCATACAAAGATGCCTGTTTTCCATAAATAATCATATGAGATTTTACCCTTTTTTAGCTAAATATTTATAGTAGTATCAATAGTTATATTAGCTCTTTATAGCACTCTTTTACACTTTTGCCTGTTAGTTTGGAGATTAGTTTGGCTTTTGCTTTTGGTGGGATATCTAAACTCTCTACTTCGCTTAAGCTTAAACTTTTATGGTTATTTGCTTTACCCTCTACTACCAAAGCCCACTCACCTTTTGTAGATTCGTTTTTTAAGCGTGTTAAAATCTCTTTTGCACTCATTTTGTAAAACTTTTGATATCTTTTTGTAAGCTCTTTTGCCACAAATAGTTCTCTATTTTCATCTATTTCGCAAATTTGCTCTATAAGTTTTAAAATTCTATGTGGTGCTTCGTAAAGTATAGTATCTAAACCATTAACCATTATATTATGTAATTCATCTATTCTCTGCCTACCTTTATTTGGCAAAAAGCCATAAAAGTAGAATTTTCCACTTTTAAAGCCACTTGCTGCATATATAAGAGGTGCAACACTCGCTCCAGGAAGAACATCATACTCTATCTCTTCTCTTTGGCAATACTCTACTAGTAATTGCCCTGGGTCAGAGATTACTGGCATTCCCGCATCACTCATATATACAACTATCTGGTTATTTAATCTACTGGCTATTTGCTCTAATCTCTCTTTTTGGTTATGCTCATGAAAGGATACAATATCAATATTCTTAAGCTCTAAAGAGTATCTGGTTTTTAAAATATTAAGAAGATGCTTTGTTACGCGAGTATCTTCGCAAAGTATTAAATCACAATTTTTTAATATTTCGATTGTTCGAAATGTAATATCGGCTATATTGCCAATAGGGGTAGGAAGTAGTGTTAGCATTTAAGCTCCCCAAGCAGGGGAAAGATTTTAAGAAAGTTTATATTTTTTCTTAAATTTATCGATTCTACCAGCTGTATCAACAACTTTTTCAGAACCAGTAAAGAATGGGTGGCACTCGTTGCAGATATCTATTGACATCTCTGGCTTGATAGTTTTAATTTCAAAACTATTACCACAAGCACATGTTACCTTGCAATCTACATACTCTGGGTGTATATCTTTTCTCATAATATTTCCTTAAATATTTAATTTAAACACTGCAACGCCCGTTGCGAGACAGTATTTAAATTTGTGTTAAAATAATTTACACAATTTGGTGGGCAAAATTATATACAAATTAGTTTAATATTTGGTTAATTTAATATAATTTAGATATTATTATAAAAAAAGAGGGAGAAATTTAACTATGTGCTATTTTATTAATAATTATCAAACATTTTTCAACAAAGCCTCTTCTTCTCTACTGCTCTCTCTATAAAAACTGTAACTATTTAAACTGTAATAATTTAATTAAACAATAAAATATTTAAAATAAAAAAGGTAAATAAAATGGAAAAAGAGCAAATTATAATTTTTGATACTACGCTAAGAGATGGAGAGCAAAGCCCTGGTGCATCTATGAATACAAAAGAGAAGATTCAAATAGCTACTCAATTAGAGCGCTTGGGGGTAGATGTAATAGAGGCTGGTTTTGCAGCAGCTAGTAAGGGTGACTTTGAAGCAATCAATCAAATTGCACAAGTTGTTAAAAACTCTACTGTATGCTCTTTAGCTAGAGCATTAGAGAGAGATATCACAGAAGCAGCAAAAGCGATAGAGGTAGCGCCTAAAAAGCGTATTCATACATTTATTGCAACAAGTCCAATTCATATGGAGTATAAATTAAAAATGACTCCAGAGCAAGTTATAAAAAAGGCAGTAGAGGCTGTAGCTTTAGCTAAAAGCTTTGTAGATGATGTAGAGTTTAGCTGTGAAGATGCAGGAAGAAGTGAAATATCCTTTTTAAAAGAGATAAGTGATGCAGTTATAGAAGCTGGTGCAAAGACAATTAATTTGCCAGATACTGTTGGTATTAGATTGCCAGATGAGATAGCCAATATGGTTAGCCAAATGCACCAATATATAGGAGATAGAGCTATAATTTCAGTGCATAACCATAACGATTTAGGTTTAGCAGTTGCAAACTCTTTAGCTGCAATCAGTTCAGGTGCAAGGCAGGTTGAGTGCACAATAAATGGCTTAGGAGAGAGAGCTGGAAATGCTGCTTTAGAAGAGATTGTTATGGCCCTAAAGGTTAGAGAAGATATTTTTAGCAATGTCTATACAAATATTAATACAAAAGAGATATACCCAGCAAGTAGAATGATAGCAACTATTACGGGTATTGAGCCTCAGCCAAATAAGGCAATAGTTGGTAAAAATGCTTTTGCTCACGAGAGTGGAATACATCAAGATGGTATGTTGAAAAATAGAAAAACATATGAAATTTTTTCGCCAGAAGAGATTGGTTTAAATAAGGAAGATACATTAGTTTTAGGTAAACACTCAGGCAGAGCTGCATTTATAGATAAGCTTAAAAAGTTGGGCTTTGAGTTGAGTGAAGATGAGTTAAATAGTGTATTTGAACGCTTTAAAGAGTTGGCAGATAGAAAAAAGGATATCTATGATGATGATATAAGAGCATTAATTACAAGTAATATGACATCTATAGATAAATCTTATGAGCTAGTAGCCCTTCAATTGATGGATTCTACAGGTGGTGTGCCAAGTGCAGCAGTTACAATTAAGACTCCAGATGGTAAAGAGATAACAGATGCGGGAATAGGTGATGGCACAATAGATGCTATATTTAAGACAATAGATAGAATCACAAAGCAACACGGAAAGTTAATGGATTACAAGGTAAAATCGGTATCTAAAGGTAAAGATGCTCTTGCTAATGTAACGGTGCAAGTAGCCTTTGGGGAAAATGAACCAGCTCTCATAGGGCATGGTTTGAGTGTTGATACAATGTTAGCAAGTGCTAGAGCTTATATAGGTGCATTAAATAGCTATTTAACAATGCAAGGAATGTTAAAAAAACGATATGAAGATAGTCAAAGCAGTATATAGTTACTATATATTGCTGTTATTACCATACCAATTAATTTTAGAGTATTAGTTGGTGTAGTAATAGATATTTTAAAACTTTTTCCAGAAACTTTTTGAAAATAGTATAAATACTGTAAAAAATTCCAATCTTCCAATAATCATTGCAACTGATAAGAGTAGTTTGTCAAAAGAGCTAAAAAATTCATAATTTTGGGCAGGTCCTGTTAGGGCAAATCCTGGACCTATATTTCCTACGGTAGCTAGAGATGTAGATATTGATGTAAGCATATCATAACCTCTTGCAAAAAGATATAAGGATACAAGAAAAATTGTTATAATATATAGAAATATAAACCCCATTGTAGATGCTGTAATAGGTATTGGGAGTTTTTGTCTGTCTATAAATATTTCTGCTACCATATTTGGATGTAGCATTTTTTTAAATTGTATTATTAAGTTTTTAAAAGCTACAATATATCTTATTACCTTAACTCCTCCTGCTGTTGAGCCTGTATTTGCTCCTGTAAACATAGCTATAAAAATTATCGCTATTGCAAAATTTCCCCATTTTTCATAATCTAGTGTTGCAAATCCAGTAGTTGTAATTACTGAAGATATTGTAAAGAATGCATGGGTTGTAGCATGAAGAAAATTATCTTTATTTATAAAGATTTGAATTAAACTTAAAATAGTTGATAGTGCAAGAAATATTGCTATAAACCAGAATACTTCATCTCTTTTATAGAGTTCAGTAGAACCACTTGTAAATAGCTTTAAGTGGGCCAAAAAGTTAATTCCAGATAGTGTCATAAAGATAGTTGTAATCCAAAAGATTGTGTAGTTATTAAAGTAAGCTAAAGATGCATTTTTTGTAGAGAAACCTCCAGTTGAGATGGTAGAAAAAGCGTGATTTATGGCATCGAAAAAACTCATACCTGCAAATTTTAAGAGCAGGGTGTCTGCTAGAGTTAAAGCTATATAAACTCCCCAAAGTCTAATAGCAGTATCTTTAATTTTTGGTGTTGCTTTATCTAGTTTTATCCCTGTTGATTCGGCTTTAAATAGTGCTATTGAGCCTGTTGGATTTAGTAGAGAAAAGAGTCCAACACCAAGCACTATTATTCCCATTCCTCCAAGCCAGTGCATAAGACTTCTTAAATATAAAATCTCTTTTGGCAGGGCTTCGATATTGCTGTAGATTGTAGCTCCAGTTGTTGTAAAACCACTAATTGCTTCAAAAAATGCATCTGCAAGAGTAATATTTGTGTATAGATAAAGAGGAGTTGCTCCTGCTATTCCTAGGAGTATCCAGATAATATTGACCGAAATTATTCCACCACGAATTGTTAGTGTTACTTTATCGTTTTTTAACGAAGTATAAATAGCTATATTTATAACCAATAGTATTAAATCAAAATATAAAAAGGTTTTATAGTTTTCATTATATAGCCACCCTACAAATATAGCACTAAATAGAAATATACTTAAAGCAACTCCTACTATAGATATAAATTTTAATATACTCTTTAAAGTTCGTAAATCCATCTCTCCATCTCATCTTTTTTATCAATTTTACCAAATAGAGCTATTGTATCCCCAGCCTTTAAGAAGATATCAGAAGATATATTTATAATTTCATTATCTCTAATTAATATAGCTTTTATACTATCTATCTTTAACTCTATTATATTTTTGCCTATTGATTCTGAGTTTGAGTATATCTTTCTTATAAAGATAACTCCAGCTCCTCCACAATAGTGTCTTTGTGTTACTATTTGACTAGATGATATATTTTCTAAAATTGCATAATATGCTCCGGCTTTTGGACCTCTAACTACTATTAAACCAAGTTTGTGCATAAGTGAATAGTAATCTTTATCACTATTTATTGCTACAACTTTTTTTACTCCCAAATCTTTTGATTCTATAGCTTTTATAATATTTTTTTCATCATTTAAATATGTAGATATTACCATATCAGCACTATCTACTCCCTCTTCTTCAAATAGTTGGCTATCTTCAAAATTTGAGTTAATTACTGTTACCTCTCCATCTAAATATTGCAGAGCCTCTTTGCATAGTTTTTTATCTTTATCTATTATCTTTATTTGAATTTTTTTAGATAGTATCTCTTTTGCTATTTTTTGAGACAACTCGTTTGCTCCAAAAATTACAACTTTTTTTATGATATCGGGCATAAAGTTATTTAATTTTTTTGCAACTTCTCTAATCTCTTCTATATCACCAAAAAGGTAGAGTAAGTCATCTTTTTCTAATAGAAAATTATTATCTACAATTTCAAAATTTTTATCTCTTTCAATACCAACAGAGATAATATTTCCTTTTAGAATATCGCTTAAAAGATATCTGTGATCACCTTTATAATCAACTATAATTGATGCTAGTTTAAATGATGTTTGATGAAAATATTTAACATTATTTAATCTTGGAAACTCAAGAAGAGCTTTAACTTTTTTTGCTGTAGTTAAGTTTGGAAATACAGCAAAATTTATAGATAGTTTTTCGAGTATTTTACTTGATAAAAAGCTATCGTTTTTTAAACGAACTATTTTAGATTGAACATTTACTACATCATCAACAATTATAGTTGAAAGAAGATTTGCTTCATCATTGTTTGTTACTGCAATATATAAATTTGCTTCATCTATTTCTAATTTAGTAAATGTTTTTGGATTTTCGATATCTCCATGAATTGTCAAAATGTCCAAATCTTCACTAATTGTATTTAATTTATCAAAATCTTTATCTATAACAACAACGCTGTGTTTGTAGGATAATATCTTAGCCAAAGAGTAACCAACACTTCCGGCTCCTGCAATTATTATATACAAAATTTATCCTTTTTGTTAATACAAAATTTTAAATGCAGATTATACAACTAAAAGATTAACAGAATTAAAAATATATTATTTTAGAAGATATAATCTTTTGCTAGGATTTTAGAGTATGCCTAGCTGTAATTACAGTTGCTTTTTATAAATAAAAATTCCAGAAGGGTGCTCTATTTGGTAGATTTCTCTCTCTATAGTCCAATTCTTTGTATCTATTACTACAACTTTATTTGTATCATTTACAGAGACATAGAGGTCTGGATACTCTGTAGCCCATCTTAGGTGCAACACTTTTCCGTCAAATTTAAATGTTTTAATTACTTTTAAATCTTTTGTATCTACAATTTGAATATATGGAAAATCTTTACCACTAAAGGTTACTGCAATATACTTTTTATCTGGACTTAAAGAGGTAAATACTGGTAAACCTTGAACTTTTAAATTTTTAATAAATTTAAAATCTTTTGTATATACTAATACTTTGTTATCTCCAACTGCTGGTATAAAAGTTTTATCATTACTTATACTCCAAAATCCAAAGTGTGGGACTTTTAATACTGGTTTGTTACCATTGGATGTTATTTTTATTTGCTTATATGTTAATTTATCTAAATCAACAACTCCAAACCCTTTTGTTAGGAAAAAGCCTACTATGTAGGTATTGTTTTTTATCATTGCATCAAAAGGCATTTTACCAACTTTGAACTCTTTTTCTATAATAAAATGTGGCTCTTTTTTTCCAAAGTTTTTATCTTTTAAAATAGTTACTTTATCGCTATCCATCTGTGCAAATATTAACTTATCTTTATATATTTTAATACCAACATTTTTAGAGCCTGTTTTTATCTTTTGAATTGGCTTTAAGTTACGGCTTAATATATCTACACTCTTATCATCATAATTTGCAACTGCTACAAAGTTTTTACCTATTACAAAACCTATTGCACTTTTACTGGTTTTATACTCTGCCTCTTTTTTTAGAGTAATTGGGTCAAACTTTATTATATATCCATCACGACTAATTATATATCCATCTTTATCTTTGAATTTCATTACCCCATGATTCATATTGTGCATATTTTTCATATGCTTTTTTGTTAAGCCATCTTCAATAACTGCTACAGATTGACTCTCTCTTTCAACTACAAAAAATTTCTCTTTTGCTTGAATTATTGTTAGTAGTATTAATATTGATATTATTAGTCTCATCTATAATCCTTTTATTTGGTTTATCTTTTTAATTATACTTAAAAATTGGTAGTTATTACTTGATAGTTATCAACTTTTTTTACATTCTAATTTTACAAAATCTATTTTTTTGTAAAATGAAAATGTAAGTAGAAACAGAGTGGTTAAAAGCATTTTCATTTAAACTCTTTTTTAACTTTTGCAACTAATTTTAACCTATGTTTTAATGCAAAGAGTGCCATTACGATACCCACTGAAAAAAAATTCAATATACACAATCTTAAGTGATATTAAAACATTAGAAAGTTAAGCTATTTTAATTAAAGTGTATAAAACTTTTAGCTTTTTCAAACCCCTAAAAGGGATTTGAAAATTAAGCTCCTGGAACATGTTGTCTATGCTCTACAGAGTATGTAAATGTTGGTGTTGTTAAGTTTTCGATATACTTAATAAACTTACCAGTTTCAGAGTCATAGATACCAATTCTTCCTGTTGTCCACTCGCTAATCATAGTCCATTTACCATGATTTGCAGGTTCTGCATGAAGCAATCTTGGTTGAACAGGATTCTTAACTGCTGCTCCTATTTTATCTGGCATAGGTAGAATTTTCTCTTTACCGAATGCTTTTTCATTAACTGCAACTTTTTCATGTTGTGTTGCATCCCACTCTTGTAGAACTTTTCCACTCTTAGCATCAATTAGCTGACCCTTAGTTTTGCCAACTTTAATAATTCTATCAGTCTCAAGAGTCTCTTTGTTAATTAGGTGAACTTCATTATACTTTTCTGGTTTTCCAAGAACACAATCAGACCAAATCCATGGTGTATGCTCTCCTGTTCCAACAAACAAGCCACCACCACTTGTTTTAACTTTTTTAACAACTTTCCAACTTGGAGATTCCCAAATTACAACAGAACCAAAGTTCATAGAGTTTGTAGCATTTAGCTGTTTGCCCATTTTTTTATTAAACCAACTAGAACCTTGTCCTGGATGTGGCTTAGATTTCTTACCTGTCATTATTTTTGCTGCCAATTTTTTAGTTTTTAAATCTACAACACCCATTAAGTCTGAGCCTTGAGATGCAACAAATACATATCTACCAAAATCTTCACCCTTATTTTCATTTAAGAATGCATCATGTAGAACTTTACCTATATTTGGTATATCACCTACAATTGGGAAGTTTGGTTTTGAGTAATCAACAATATATACATGCCCTGCATCTTTTAGAGCGAAACTAAAGTATGGTCCATATGGAGTATCGGCAATATATGCAACACGGCTTGGTCCAATTTGACCTTCTGTATCTATAACACGGCTTGTATCATAAGCCTTTAGTGGCTCTAGTGTATGTGCATCGCAAAGAACAGCACCACCTGGATTGTAATTACCTGCCATTACATATTTACCATCTGGACTAACTGCAAGACCACGAGACTCTTGACCAACTTGCACAGATGCAACTGCTGGTTGTCCGGGAGCTCCTATATCAAACATTGTTAATCGCCCTGAACGAGATATTGAGTAAGCATATCTTGGTTCTGCTTTATTTGTAACTGTAACATGCACTGCAAATCCAGCTTTATGGCGAGATAAAACTTTACCTGTTGTAGAGTCTATAAAATCAACTAAAGATGCGTCTCTCTCTGTTGCAAATGTAATATCTTTTACATTTTTAACTTCTGCACCTTTATATTTTAAGTTTCCATCTTTATCTACCGGATACTTTTTAGCTAACTCCTCTACATTTGCTAATTTTGTATATGTCTTTTTGACTTTATCTAAATCTAATTTTAACTCAACTGTATTTTTCCAATCCATTAGCCAATCAACCATACCAGAGGCATCATCTTTGCTAAATTTAACACTTGCACCATCATGTCCCCAAGCTGGCATAGCAGTATTTTCTCTACCATTTAAGATAGTCTCTGCCAAAAATTCTCTACTCTTTTTCTTGAGTGCTTTTGGTCTAAGGTCTGAACCAACTCCTCCTTGATGAATTGGACCGTGACACCCTGCGCACTCTTTTTCATAAACTTTTGCAAAATCCATTTTTGATGTTCCAGCATTGAGTCCTGTTGTTACTATACCAATTGCTGCGACATAACTTAAAAAACTACTTAATTTCATTACCTCTCCTTTACTATAATGATATGTTAAAATGATAACATAAATAAGTTTTAATTAATATAAATTATCTATATTACCCTGAACAAAAATATAAATACTTAATAAAAAGAAATATTTTTTAAGTAATTAGATATATTTTGTTAAAATACCAAGTCTAACTTATTGTTAGACACTTATGGGGTGCAAATAGAATATCCTCCTCCTCTTGTGCACCCCATTTACTATCTCTATTTACCATTAAGCCTTTTTTTCTCTTTAAAATATAGCCAAATCATTGGTAAAATTATTATTGTGTGTAAAAAGATTGTTAGGGTTAGTGGCCCTTGATTTAGCCAACCCCAAAAACTTGGAACTACATCTGTAAATTTTTCAAATAACATCTTCTCTCCTTTTAATTTTCTGCTTGTGCTTGTTTGCCAATTGTAAGCAAATCCCAGACAAGATATACAAAACCAATGAATGTAACTACACCCATAATAGTTCTCCAAACTTGTGCTTGAACATACCACGGTAAATTTTGAGCTGTAAAGAATGCATCCCAGCCTCCACCAAGTTCGGCTCTTTCAATTAATACCTGTTCATAACCTGCTATTGTTAAAGCAACTGTCATTCCAAGAACTCCAAATGTAATCAAGAAGATTGCCATTTTAGATTTAAATGTTGCTTTCATTCTTTTTGCACCTACTGAGCCTTGAATTCCGAGATACATCATACCAATTAAAATAGTTGCATATGCACCAAAAAATGCCAAGTGTCCGTGTGCCGCTGTAAATTGTGTTCCGTGTGTATAGATATTTACTTGTGGTAATGTATGGAAGAACCCCCAAATACCAGCACCTAGGAAGTTACCAAATGCATTTGTAACAATCCAAGCCATTGCAGGAGTATTTGTAATAGCTGGTTTACTGCCACTCTCACCTTGCTCTTTACCCCAATCATACAGGACATGCACAAACATTGCAACAAGAGGAACAGGCTCTAAAGAACTAAATAGTGCTCCAATTTCCCACCAATACTCAGGTGTTCCAATCCAGAAGTAGTGGTGTCCTAAACCTAAAATTCCAGAACCAAATAGCATTAGAACCTCTATCCATAGCCACATCTCTACAATCTCTCTTTTCGCACCAATTATCTTAACCAATGCGTAAGCTGCCAATGTTCCTACAAATACCTCCCAAGTAGCCTCAACCCATAAGTGGATTACCCACCACCACCAGTATTGATCTATAGAGATATTATCTGTAAAGAACATACCTGCTAAGTAAAGCCCAGCAAGTGCAAGTAAGTTTGCAACCATAACTGTCATAATACCAGTTTTACGACCCTTTATAAAGGTAAAGAATACATTGTAGTAGAAGATTAAAATAACAACTACAATACCAATATCTGCCCATCTTGGAGCTTCTAAATATTCACGACCTTCATTAATAAGCCAAATTGTGCTCTCTTTACCAGGTCCAATTTGAATGAAAATATAGACTAAAACAACAACTACAATCGCTGCTGTTAATACCCAAAATGCCAATTTACCAAGTTTTATACCAACAGTCTCTATTCCTGTTTCATCTGGTAACATATAGTAAACTGAACCAATCATTGCAAATAGCATCCACACTACAAGTGCATTTATATGAACCATTCTTGCTACTGAAAAATCGAATACTTCAAATAGAAAACCTGGAACTAAAAATTGAATTGCTGCAATTAACCCCATAAGAAGCTGAGCTCCAAATAGAACTATTGCTACTCTAAAATACATCATTCCTAACTTTTGTGATTCATATTTAAAATTATTATTTTTAATACTAGTGAGCATAAGTTCCTCCTGCTTTGAACTCTTCAACACCTTTAGAGAATCCTCTTGGGAATCCATTGGTATCTATAGAGCTCATATGTTTTAAAAATGCAACTAATCCCATTGCCTCATCTTTAGTAATTTTTAAATTTGGCATTCTTCTTCCGTGTGTTGCATTATTTGATGGATCCATTAAAAATTTAACCATCGCTTCTTCTTTTGTTTTAGAGCCAGTCATTGCTATCATATCTTTCCACTTAGGATCAATCCAAGCTTTTGTTAAATCTGGAGCATAGTATGCACCATTTCCTAAAAGTGTATGGCAGTTCATACAGTTTTTAGCTTGAGATGTTAGTTTTCCTAAATGTAAAAGCTCTTTAGCCTCTTTTGGGCTCCACTCTTTACCAAAAAAAGGCTCTTTTTTACCAATTACAGGCACTTCGTGTCCTCTTTTTTGGTCATACTTATAATCAATATGATAGTTAATTACCGTAGGAGCTGGAACTCTTTTGGTAATACCATTTTTTAAATCTGCATCTGTTCCCATAGTGATTTGTCCTATAGTATCAAATGTTAGTAAAATCAGCAAAATAACTGCAAATCCAGTTACCCAAGCTGCTGATTGTCGCCAAAATCTAATACTTGTCCAAACTGATTGATTTTGAGACATATTTCCTCCTTTTTTAGTTTAATCTATTTATCATACCTCTTATCTATATCAGATATAAATCTAAAATATAGATGAGGTATAAAAAGATATGCTATCATAGTTACAACTAAAACTTTTACTGTAAAGTTGTTACTATGAATCCTAATTGCTAAGTCATACAGGCTATAAGTTTGCATAATCCAAAATGTGTAACTTAAATAGAGCCACTTTTTAGATAGATAACCCATTTTAGATAGAGTAACAGAAGCTGCGTATGCAACACCAAAAACTAACACAAGAGTTGATACTATAAATATAGGTAAAAACTCATCTACTGCTATTTCTGGTCTTACAAAAAGTGGTTCCATTTGTTTGCTCCTTTGTGGTTTTTTCTTTAATAGGACGCAAAATGAGCAAAGCCCATTTTGCTACGCTAACGCTGAGTTCTCTTCAGCAGAGGGCTCTCGCGCTTTGCGCTCTTTGATTGGACCAAATTAGCAAGTTCGTTTGGCTACGCTAACCTCCAATTGGACGCAAAACGAGCAAAGCCCATTTTACTACGCTAACGCTGAGTTCTCTTCAGCAGAGGGCTCTCGCGCTTTGCGATTCTGTTTGATTGGACGCAAAATGAGCAAAGCCCATTTTACTACGCTAACGCTGAGTTCTCTTCAGCAGAGGGCTCTCGCGCTTTGCGCTCTTTCTTTATTGGACGCCAAACAAACAAGTTCGTTTGACTACGCTAACGCTGAGTTTCCCTCGGCGGGAAGCCCTCGTGCTTTGCGCTTTCCTTATTGGACGCCAACGAACAAAGTCTGTTTGTTTGCACTAATGCTAAATTCTCTTTGTTGGGCGCTAGGATTTTGATTTCGTATATAAGTTTTTAAATTGTAAACTTATTGCAAAATTAAAATCTACTTTTTATGCATACTTACCTTTATGCACAGTAGTATTATGACATAGTAAAAAAATAAAATAATTGATTTATATCAAAAATAGT
>JALSPE010000029.1 GCA_026986085.1 Campylobacteraceae bacterium
AATTTACCAAGTTTGTATTCATTTGCAAGGGCTGTATTTTTGACTACATAGAGGGGGTGGAATTTTACAGAGTCTATGCCCCAATCAAAGGCTGCTTTGGCGCTATTTAGCATCATATCTTTATTTTCACCTGGTAAGCCAAATATTAAGTGTCCACATACATTTAGCCCAATATCTTTGGCTTTTTTTATTGCGTTTTCTACACTTTTGCTGTCGTGTCCTCTATTTATTCGTTTTAGGGTTTCATCATAAATAGATTGTATTCCAAACTCTATCCAAATCTCTTTGGTTTTGCTAAGCTCTTGCAGATACTCATAGACTTTATCTTCTACGCTGTCGCTTCTTGTGCCTATGCTTAAGCCTAATACTCCCTTTTGCTCTAAGGCTCTATCGTATAGTGCTTTTAGCGTATCAAATGGGGCGTAGGTGTTTGTAAAGGCTTGGAAGTATGCAAGATAGTTTGTAATGCCAAGCTCTTTTGTAAATTTTGCTCTCTCCCTTGTTAATTGGTTTTCTACTTGTAAAAGTTGGTTTTGCAAAAGAGGGTTTACTTTACTTTTTAAGTTTAAGAAAATTTTATCTCTGTTTTTCGATAAATTTGGGCTAAAAGAGTCATTTTCACAAAATGTGCAACCACCTTTTGCTACCTCACCATCTATATTTGGACAGGTAAAGCCACTAATTGCCAAGGGGATTTTCTTTACTCTAAAGCCAAATTTATCTTTTAAATATTCACCATAGGTTAAAAGTTTTTGCATCAATTTCCACTACAATTTAAAGAGTCTGCACATCCACCTGCAAAGTAGTTACCATCAAAGCTGACCAAAGAGTAATCTCTATCTCTTCCAAGTGCATCTTTTAAGCCATCTACAGATAAAAACCCAACACTATTAGCACCTATTTTTTGTGCTATCTGCTCAGGTGTGTGGCTATCTGATATGAGTTCCTCTTTTGTTGGTGTATCTATTCCGTAACGACACGGATATTTTATCTCTGGAGCTGCTATTCTCATATGAACTTCTTTTGCACCTGCTTCTTTTAGCATCTTTACAATCTGTTTAGATGTTGTTCCACGAACTAAAGAGTCATCTACAATAGCAACTCTTTTCCCCTCTATAAGATGTTTTATTGGAGATAATTTTAGTTTTACTTTTAAATCTCTAATTTGTTGAGTTGGCTCTATAAAAGTTCTTCCAACATAGTGGTTTCTAACAATTCCCATAACAAATGGAACCCCTAAGCCCTCGGCAAATCCCATTGCTGCTGCTACCCCACTATCTGGAACAGGTAATACAATATCAATATTGGCTGGTTGCTCTTTTGCCAAAATTTTACCACACTTTACCCTTGTTTCATATACATTTTTACCATCAATTACGCTATCTGGTCTTGCAAAATAGATATACTCAAATGCACATGGATGAGGGTCTGGCTCAAATAGTTGTTCGCTTTTAAATGTTGCACCATCTTCGCAATTTTCAAAGATAAGCATCTCACCTGGTTTGACATCTCTTATAAATTTTGCACCTACTAAATCGAATGCGCAACTCTCACTTGCTACAATATATCCACCATCTTCTAACTGTCCAATACTTAGAGGTCTTATTCCGTATTTATCTCTAATTACAAACATTTTAGAGCGACTTTGGATAATAAAGCAGTAAGCACCCTCTAGCCTTTTAACACTATCTACAACTCTATCTACTAGCTTCTCTTTTTGGCTCTTTGCAATTAAGTGAACAACATTTTCTGTATCCATATATGTTTGAAAGATAGCACCTTTTTCTATAAGTTCATCTCTTATTACTTGCTTATTAGTTAAGTTTCCATTATGTGCAATTGCTATTTCTCCCAATTTGTATCTTGCAAATACAGGTTGAGCATCTAAAACAGAATCTTTTCCTGCTGTAGAGTAGCGATTGTGTCCAATTGCGCAATTTCCAGTTAATACTTTGAAACTATCTTCGTTAAATACATCTGTAACTAAACCTCTATTTTTAATTAGAGTTATCTCTTTTCCATTAGAGGCACTTATTCCACTAGACTCTTGTCCACGATGTTGCATTGCAAAAAGAGCATAATATGCAACTTTAGATGCATTTTCTGTGCCATAAACACCAACAACTGCACACATTAACTTAACTCCTTAAATACCAATAGCATCATTAATGCTATATAGTCCATTTGATTGCTCTACAAGCCATTTTGCACCTCTTATAGCACCTTTTGAGAATGTTTGACGACTTGTTGCAGTGTGTCCTAGCTCTATATATTCACCATCGTTGTAGAAGCCAACTGTATGGCGTCCTACAATATCACCACCTCTTAGTGCCATTACTGCTATTTCATCTTTGCTTCTAGCTCCAATTTGACCATCTCTCCCACTTACTCGAACTTTATCTAAATCTAAACCACGACCCTGGGCTGCAAACTCTGCTAAAGTTAGTGCTGTTCCACTTGGAGCATCAACTTTATGTCTGTGGTGCATCTCTACAATCTCTATATCAAAATCTTTTAATTTAGCTGACACATCACGAACAAGTTGCTTTAGCAAAGCAATTCCAACAGACATATTAGATGAATACAAAACTGGTGCAACTTTTGCTGCTTCGCTTAGTAGATTTTGTTGATGTGGCGTAAAACCTGTGGTTGCAACTACTATTGGTGTTGGGTTTTTTAATACAGCTTCACAAAGAGCTTCAGTTGCAACTGGTGCCGAGAAATCTATAACAACATCGCAATTTTCTAAAACTACAGCCATATCATTTGTAACTATAGTCCCTTCTGGTAAGCTGATTTTTAACTCATCAAAAACATGAACTACACTTAACTTTAAATCGCTATCAGCAAGGGTGTCTTCTATTAAATGTTTACCCATTCTGCCTGTGCTACCTACTATCCCAACTTTAATCATTAAAATGCTCCTGAACATAATTTAGTGCTTCCATACCTGCTACTGCACCATCTCCTGCAGCACATACAACTTGTTTTGCTGCATTAATTCTAATATCTCCTGCAGCATAAAGACCATTTAAACTTGTATGCATATTTAAATTAACAATAACCTCTCCGTTGTCATTTACATCACATAAAAAATTTCCATCATCTTGCTTTAATACATCGTTATTTACATTATTTCCTACAAATACAAATATTCCAGGAACTTTTAAATCTAACTCTTTTCCATCTTTTAAAACTTTTACACCCTCTACACCCATTGTTGAACCATAAACCTCTTGAATATGGGCATTTAAAACAAGCTCTATCTTGTCATTTTTCATAACTCTCTCTATGGTTGGAGGAGCTGCTCTAAATTTATCTCTTCTGTGAATAAGATAAACTTTGCTACAAATATTAGCTAAATATAGAGCCTCTTCTAGTGCTGTATCTCCACCACCAAGCACAGCTACCTCTTTATCTTTATAGAAAAAGCCATCACATGTTGCACAAGTGCTTACACCTTTTCCAAAAAACTCATCTTCACCTTTAAATCCAGCTCTTTTAGGAGTTGAACCTGTGCAGACTATTACACTCTTTGCTTCAAACTCTTGGCTATCAGTTATAATCTTAAATATATTGTTACTTTTTGTAACTTTTTTAACTTGTGCCATTTCATGTTTAAGTCCAAAGTGCATACACTGTTTTGGCCAAGGCTCCATAAGCTCCATTCCTGTTAATGGAGGCTCTTCTCTAAATACTCCTGGATAATTTTCTATCTCACTACTTTGAGTTATCTGCCCTCCAGGCATTCCAAACTCAAACATTACAACATCTTTTAAGCCACCTCTTGTAGCATAAAGCCCAGCAGTAAGCCCTGCTGGACCACCACCTATAATTGCTAAATCTAACATATTTATTTCCTTTTTTTAAAAAGCACTTTAAAGCACAAAGCTGAAGGCTTATGACGAAAAGCTTTTTTTAGAACTCAAGCTCGTTCCAAAGCTGAGCTTTGGAATGCATGCTTACAGATTTAATCTTTGTATATGCATTCCACCTCAGGAGAGGTGGAACGAGTTTAAGTTAGAAGCATCCTTAGAACTTTGGAGTTTTAAGAGGCTTTTTACTTTGAAACCTTCAGCTTTAAGCTCTATAGTATCACCCAAAATGGGTGATATATTAACCTAAAAGAGCATCTAGTTTTTCAGCAAATACTGCTTTTCCAGAAGCACCAACCATTTGATCTACAAGCTCACCATCTTTAAAGAAAAGAATAGTAGGGATAGATCTAATACCATACTCACCAGCGATACCTGGTTGCTCATCTGTATTAACTTTAGCTATTTTAGCTTTTCCATCATAATCCTCTGCAAGTTCTTCAATAACTGGAGCAATCATTCTACAAGGTCCACACCAAGGAGCCCAAAAATCTACTAGTGTAACCCCTTCTTTAATTGTATCTTTAAAGTTCTCTTCTGTTAGCTCAATATATTTACCCATAGTAATCCTTTTTGTTAAAATAAAATGTAAATGATTATACCCTTTTAAAGCTAATAAATCTTAAAAATCTCAAAAAGAGAATAATATTTTTTTAGATTTGAGAATATA
>JALSPE010000030.1 GCA_026986085.1 Campylobacteraceae bacterium
CAAAGCAGTTTGTGGGTGGTAAGCTTGGTATTGATGCAACAGGCAATGAAGTAGAAAAAAGAGTAAAAGATATTAGTGATGAAGAGTTGCTTCAAAAAATGCAAGAGCTTGATAGCAATATTTTGGCACTTAAAACATACTATAAAGATAGTGCAAATCCAATAACAGTTATTGCAGTTAAAAAGAGTGAATCGATGCAGTTTATATTTAAAAAGTTAGAGTCATTGAGTGAGTATATTTCTATTTTAGTGGCAGTAGATAGCCAAAATAATGACTTAAATAACCCATATATGCTAATTTGGCGTGTGGTTAATAATATTGATAGCAATAGAGATGTTATTTTAGAGCCTTTTATTGCAGTAGATGGAACAAATAAAAATCATTTAGATGGATTTGAGAGAGAATGGCCAAAAGATGCAAACTGCACAAAAGAAGTGCTTGGTAGATTGCAAGAGTTAAAAGTGATTGATATTGATGATGAGTTTATAAGAGATTTTGGGCTTTTGGATTTTGATTTGTATGAGAGCTAGGATGTTAAATATGGAGTTTTATGATTAAAGTTAATAATATTGAGTTAATAGAAGATTTATATGATGGCGTTACAATAAATAACAAAACAATTTTAAAAGGCCTTGATAGCTTTGAAAATAACTTATTAGCATTATTGGAGAATTTAAGAGGTAAAAAACTACTTTGGATTAAGTTAGATATTAAAGACTCTTCTTTAATACCTATCTTGACACAATTAGGGTTTGTTTTTTATAGCTGTAATCAAAAAGATATTACTCTTGTTAAAAAATTAATTAAAAGTGCAATAATACCTGTGGCAAAAAATCATACAATTGGTGTTGGTGCTGTTGTAATAAATGAGAATAAGCTTTTAGTTATTAAAGATTGTATAAGAGATGTTTATCGACTACCAGGAGGCTATATAGATAATGAAGAATCAATCTCCGTAGCTGCAAAAAGGGAGGTGCTAGAAGAGACAGGAGTGAAAATAGATATAGAGTCAATAATAAGTTTAGCTCACTCTTATCCATCTGCATTTGATGAGTCAAATTTTTATATAGTTGCTGTTGCTAAGGCTTTATCTTTTGGCATTAATATTAGTGATACAGATGAAATTACTGAAGCAAAATGGATAGATATAGAGGAGTTTTTTAATACAGAAAACATAATAGAATACAATAAGGAAGTTGTTAAAATTGCATTAGAAAAAAAGGGGTTAAGAATAGTTGATAAAAGATATTTTAATTCAAGTAGAGTCCAAGAGTTTTTTACTATTTGAGAAGTAAAGTTAAACTAAAATTATCTTTTTAGATATATTTTCAATTTCTGTTATGCCCATTATTTATTGAATAAACTATATAGCTAAAAACTTTTTAATTAAATCTGAGGCAATAACTTTATAGCTAATTTGTGGATGAGTTTTGAAATCATCACTTATTTTAACTCCACCAATTAGAGCTACTTTATGTTTAGACTCTCTGGCTATTTTTAGTAACTTGGCCCCTTTTGTTTTTGCATCTGATTTAGTCTTTGTATCTCTGTATGCACCTAAGCCTATATAGTCTAAATTAAGGCTATTTGCCTCTAATATCTCTTCGAGATTGTGAGTTGATATGCCTAAAATTTTATTTGGATGTTTTGTTTTAATTGTATCTACTGTTATCTCTTTAGAGTTGGAGATTTTTAGCAAATCATCTTGACCTAAGTGTATTCCATCTGCAAAATCTAATAGTTCTATATAGTCATTTATTATAACTTTTCCATTAAAGTATTTGGTTATAGTATTTAGGTTGTTTTTAATATCAACTAAAGAGCTACTCTTTGCTCTATATTGTGCAATAGGAGAGTTTAGGGTATTTAAAAATAGACAAAATTCTTTTAAATCTATACTATTTTTATCTATTAAGTTTTTATCAATTAGTGAATAGATTGAAGCTATTATCTATCCTTTAAAAAGAGTTTTAGTAATTTAGATACACTATCTTTCATCTCGTTTCTATTAACAATCATATCTATTAAGCCATGCTCTAGTAAAAACTCTGCTCTTTGAAAACCTTCTGGTAAATCTGCTCCAATTGTCTGTTTGATTACTCTAGCTCCTGCAAAACCTATTAAACTGTTTGGTTCAGCAATAATTACATCACCCAACATTGCAAAAGAGGCACTTACTCCTCCCATAGTTGGGTCTGTTAATATAGATATATATGGTAGCTTCTCATTTGATAGCCTCTTTAGCGCAGCTGATGTTTTTGCCATTTGCATTAGAGAGTATGTGCTCTCTTGCATCCTAGCACCACCACTTGCACTAATTATTATTAATCCACATCTCTTCTCTATTGCTCTCTCTACTGCTCTAGCAATTTTTTCGCCCTCTACTGAGCCTAGACTTCCACCCATAAATGCAAAGTTAAATACAACAAGCTCTGTTGGAATATCGTTAATTTTACAACTACCACTAATTGCTGACGATACTCTTCCTGTTTTTGTTTTTCCCTCTTCTATTCTCTTTTTATAACTCTTTTTATCTACAAATTTTAGTGGATCATTTGGTTCTAAATTTACATCCATCTCTTCAAAAGTCCCCTCATCTGCAAGAAGCTCTATTCTTCTGTTCGCATCTATTCTCATATGGTTACCACACTTAGGACAAACATTGTTTAAAGCATCAACCTCTTTGTAATACATTAATGCTTGACACTTAGGGCATTTAACCCAATGGCTAGGAGCTTCAGATGCCTCAGATTGTTTCTTAAAACCAAATAGATTTGCTAAATTCATTATGCTACCTTTATGTTACCTTTTTTTCTGCCAATTATAAGTGACTCTATTTTATCTAAAATAGCCTTATCTTTTGAAACTATAACATAATTTTTACTAATAGAAACTTGTAAATCTTCACACAATCCTAAACCAGCTGCAAAATCATAAATTCTTATATCTCCCATATATAAAACATAATCAACTCTATGTGCATATGCTAAAGACAAAGCTACAGCACCTGGGGCTCTATATTTTAAATTTGCATCTACTAACTTTACCCCCATCTCTATAAAACTGTATGAGCGCTCAAACACTCCTACTTTACTCTTTTTTAAAGGTTTCTCTACACTAAATACAGGGTTTTCTAAATTTCCAAATTTTACCTTTTTACCCTCTATTTTATAGAAAATATCACCATTTGCCAAGTTGCATACTACTGCAACTTTTAACTTTCCGTCTTTATCTACAAGTGCAACCGAACTACCATAATATGGAAAGTTTGAAAATGCATTAGAGCTCCCATCTATTGGGTCAATAATTATTGTGCACTCTCCATCTCCTACAACTCCTGACTCTTCTGATTCTATCTTTCCATATTTAGATAGGTATCTTATAAATATATCTTCTGCAAAGAGGTCTAGCCCTGTAGATACATCTCCACCTGCACCTACACTAAACTCTTTTTGCCACTCATCTTTAATGCCTTGTCTTATTGCAAAAAATATCTCTCGATTTGCTTGTATTGTATCTTTTAAAAATTGCTTTTTCATTTTAATATTAGCCTTTAAGCCTTTTTTTGTAGAATATTGTATCACAAAAAAAAGGCAAAGCTATAAAAGGTTTCATTTTAAAATATTTTAATGCAAAAGGCGAAGATATTATAGTCAAAGTGCTTAGTAGAGACAGAGTAGAGAAATATTACCGTTTTTACGGAGCAAGACACTCAATTCTTCAAGTTGGCTATTTGATAGATTTTGAAGTAGAAGAGAGTGGTAGTTTTTTGCCTAGAATTAGAAGTATATCACATATTGGATTTAAATGGTTGTATAATAGAGAAAAACTATTTATTTGGCATAGATTTATATCAATTTTCGAGCCACATTTAAGAGATGTAACTCAAATAGACCCAATATATTATGAGACTCTCTTAGAGTGTGTAAAAAAGTGGCACTTACAATCTCCAAAACGCTTGATTGTGGAATCTTACATAAAAATTTTAAAGCATGAGGGTAGATTACAGCCATTAGATAAATGTTTAATATGCAATCAAAGTATAGATAAAAATATTGCATTTGTAGGTAAATTTATTCCAGCTCATCCATCTTGTGTAAACCAACATCCAATAAGAAAAGAGTCTGTAGAGTATCTGTTAAACAGCTTTTCATCTATATGGTTAAATGATGAAGAGATAGAGAGATTATATTTAATTGCTCTAAAGGGCTTTTAGGTATAATTTTATAAATTCTTTGTAAGGTTTTATATGAAGTTTAAACTATACGATAGTGTAAAAAAAGAGAAGCTAGATTTTACCCCTATAAAAGAGGGAGAGGTGAGCATATATATATGTGGACCAACAGTTTACGATGATGCTCATCTAGGACACGCTAGAAGTGCTTTAAGCTTTGATTTGCTAAGAAGAACTTTAAAAGAGTTAAATTTTAAAGTTACCCTAGCAAAAAATTTTACTGATATTGATGATAAAATAATAAATAAATTAAAGAAAAGTAATCAAACTCTTCAAGAGCTAACAGAGTATTATATCAATAGATATCTTTGTGATATGGACTCTATTGGAGTGCAAAGAGCTGATATAGAGCCAAAAGCTACTGAGCATATAGAAGCTATGGAGAGTATGATTGATACTCTGTTAAAAAGTGGTTATGCTTACAAGTTGGATAATGGCGATATCTATTTTGACTCTACTAAAGATAGCAAGTATGGCTCTATCTCTAATATGGTTATAGATGAAGATGCAACGCAAAGTAGGTTAGAGAACATTGATGGAAAAAAAGACCCAAAAGATTTTGCTCTATGGAAATCTTGTAAGGGAGATGAAGATATCTGCTTTGATGGCTTAATGCCAAGTGGACGACCAGGATGGCATATTGAGTGTTCGGCTATGATTGCAAAACATTTTAATGGTGATGATAACTACTGTATTGATATTCACTGTGGGGGAGCAGATTTGCTATTTCCACATCACGAAAATGAAGCAGCACAAACTAGGTGTTCTCTTAACAAAGAAATAGCTAAATATTGGATGCATAATGGATTTGTTCAAATTGATGGTGAAAAGATGAGCAAATCTTTGGGTAATAGCTTTTTTTTAAAAGATGCACTTAAAATTTATGATGGTGAGTTGTTAAGATTTTATCTAATTACAATTCACTATAGAAACGATTTTAACTTTAATGAAGAGGATTTACATGCTTCTAAAAAGCGTCTTGATAAATTATATAGATTAAAAAAGAGGCTATATGGTGGTAAAGCCTCTAAGCCTAATTCCAATTTTAAAAATGAACTTTTAGAAGCTATGAGTGATGATTTAAATAGCTCTAAAGCATTTGCTATAGTAGATGAGATGATAAGCAATATTAATGAAACTTTGGATAAAGAGCCTAAAAACAGAGCTTTAAAACAAGAAGCTTTGGCTAATATTGAGTTTATTGGCTCTTTGCTTGGGGTAGGGTGCAAGGATGCTATAGAGTGGTTCCAGCAAGGCGTAAGCAAAGAGGATAAAGAGAAAATTGAAACTTTGATTGCAAAACGAGATAGTGCAAAAAATAAGAGAGACTTTGAGTTAGCTGATAGCATAAGAGATGAATTAAAATCTATGGGTATTACAATAATGGATACTGCAGATGGAACTAAATGGGAGAAGTTGTAATGAGTATATTAACTTATGAAAATTTAAAAAAGATAATGTTTAAGTTTGAGCCAGAGAGAGCTCATACAATTGCTGGGTTTGGATTAAAATTTATATCTATATGTCCTCCGTTAAAGAGATGTTTAATTAAAAGAAATTTTGTAGATAACAAGATACTTAGACAAAGGATATTTGGAGAGCTCTTCTACAATCCAGTAGGTCTTGCTGCTGGTTTTGACAAGGATGGAGAGTATATAAAAGCTATGCCACCTCTTGGCTTTGGATTTACAGAGATAGGAACTGTAACGCCAAAGCCTCAAAGTGGTAATCCAAAACCACGGTTGTTTAGGCTTATTAAAGATAACTCTATTCAAAATGCAATGGGCTTTAATAATAAAGGAAGCTACAATATGCTTCAAAATCTTAAAAAAGTTAAATTTTTTAGATTTCCAATAGGTATAAATATTGGTAAAAATAAGATAACTAGCCAAAGAGAGGCTATTGAAGATTACGAAAAGTTATTTAAGGCATTTAAAGATTATGGAACATATATTGTAATAAATATATCCTCTCCAAACACCCAAGGACTTAGAGATTTACAAAATGAAGCCTTTATAAAAGAGGTGTTTAGAGTTGGAAAATCTATAACTTCAAAACCAATACTACTTAAAATTGCTCCTGATATGGAAATAGATGAAGCAGTTAATCTATCTAAAATGGCTGTTAAAGCTGGTGCAAGTGGGATTATTGCTACAAACACTACTACAGACTACTCTTTAACGCCAAATGCAAAAGATTTTGGAGGAATAAGTGGAGAGCTTTTAAGAGAGAAATCTTTTAAACTATTTGATGCAATAGCAAGTGAACTTTTTGGAAAAACTGTATTAATTAGTGTAGGTGGTATAAGCGATGCAAACGAAGCATACAGAAGAATAAAAGCTGGAGCATCTTTGGTTCAAATATATACCTCTTTTATCTATAAAGGTCCCTCTCTTATTGGCAAAATTAATAGAGATTTAATCAAACTTATAAAAAAAGATGGGTATAGTTCTATTTATGAAGCAATAGGAGCTAATAGAAAAGCAGGAGCTTAAATGAGAATTTTAACAATATTTTTTTTAATTTTAGGAGAATTAATGGCAAACTCTTTACCAAAACACTACATTGAAGTTTTAGATAACAATCTAACCATTGTTGCAATACCACTGCATAACAATACAGGAGTTGTTACAACAGATATCTACTATAAAGTAGGTAGTGGCGATGAAATGATGGGTAAGAGTGGAATTGCTCATATGTTAGAGCATATGAACTTTAAATCTACAAAAAAACTTAAAGCTGGTGAATTTGATAAAATTGTAAAAGAAAGAGGTGGAATAAATAATGCCTCTACTGGTTTTGACTATACGCACTACTTTATAAAAAGCTCTACAAAATATATGGATAAATCTATGGAACTCTTTGCAGAGTTGATGCAAAATTTAAACTTAAAAGATGAAGAGTTTCAAAAAGAGAGAGATGTAGTAGCTGAAGAGAGACGCTGGAGAACAGATAATAACCCATTAGGATATCTATACTTTAGACTATTTAATGAACACTTTAGAAGCCACAGCTACCACTGGACACCTATTGGATTTATGTATGATATAAAACATTGGAATATTAATGATTTAAAAGAGTTTCATCAAAAGTTTTATAAACCAAGTAATGCAATTTTAATTGTTGCAGGGGATGTAGATAAAGATGAAGTATTTAAGAGTGCAAAAAAATATTTTGGCTCTATAGAGAATAAAAAGAGTGAATTTAACAGCTCTATTTTTGCTACATTCAAAGCGCATGAAGCACCTAGAGATGGAGCAAAAAGAGTAGAGATTCATAAAAGTGGTAATAGTGTAGATACAGTGGCAATAGCTTATGATATACCACCATTTAACCACAAAGACCAAATAGTTCTATCTGCTATTAGCGAAATTTTAAGTAGCGGAAAAAGTAGTAGATTATATAAAGATTTAGTTGAGAAAAAGCAGATGGCTACAACTGTATATGGCTACAATATGGAGATGAAAGATAACGGAGTTTTTATAATTTTAGCGATGGCAACCCCAAATGTAAAAGCACAAGAATTAGAAAAAGAGATACTTTTGCATATAGAAGATTTAAAAAATGGAAAAATAACCAAAGAGGAGTTAGATAAAATTAAACTTAATACTAAAGTTGATTTTTTAAGAGAGCTTGATAGCTCTTCATCTGTAGCATCTTTGTATGGAAGCTATTTGGCAAAAGGAGATTTAAAACCTCTTCTTGAATATGAAGATAATTTAGGTAAAATTACACTTAAAGATATTCAAGATATTGCAAAAAAATATTTTGATAACAATAAATCTACAACTATAACACTTAGGAGAAATTAATGAGTTCATATATTAGCGGTGCAACAACTGCACTTATTACGCCATTAAAAAATGGTAAATTAGATGAGGCAACATTTGCTAAACTTATTAAAAGACAAATAGATAACAAAATAGACGCTGTATGCCCTGTTGGAACAACTGGAGAGAGTGCAACTCTAACTCACAATGAGCATAAAAGATGCATAGAGATTGCAGTAGAGGTATGCAAGAATAGTAATACAAAAGTTTTAGCAGGAGCTGGAAGCAATGCAACTCATGAAGCTATTGATATTGCTAAACATGCTCAAAGTTGTGGTGTTGATGCTATTTTTAGTGTTAGTCCATACTATAACAAGCCAAGTCAAGAGGGTTTATATCAACATTATAGAGCAATAGCATCTGCTGTCGAAGTGCCATTTATGCTATATAATGTGCCAGGTAGAACAGGTGTAGATATATTGCCAGATACGGTAAAAAGGCTATTTAATGATGTTCCAAATATATTTGGAATAAAAGAAGCAACAGGCTCTATCGAGAGAACTGTAGAGCTTTTAGCCAAAGTGCCAGAACTTTTTGTATTTAGTGGCGATGATGCAATAGATTTTCCAATATTAGCAAGTGGTGGTAAAGGAATTACCTCTGTAACTGCAAACCTTTTGCCAGATATGAAAGCAAAGCTAACTCATTCAGCACTAAAAGGTGATTTAAAAAAATCCAAAGAGATAAATGATAAACTATATCCTATAAACAAGATTCTATTTTGCGAGAGTAACCCAATACCAATTAAAGCAGCAATGTATATAGCTGGATTAATCGATACATTAGAGTATAGATTACCACTTGTTGAGCCAAGCAAAGAGAATATGAAGAAAATCGAAGAAGTAATGAAAAATTACGAAATAGTAGGAGCTTAAATGAAGGGTAAAACTTTAGTAATAACTGGTGCAACAAAAGGAATAGGCAAAGCTACAGCAGAGAAATTTGCACAAAATGGTGTAAATGTAGCTTTTACATACAACTCAAATAAAGAAGCAGCAGATCAAATTGCAAAAGAGCTTGAAGATAGATACAATATTAAAGCAAAGGCGTATCCATTAGATATTTTAGATACAGACCAATTTAAACCACTATTTCAGGCAATAGATGAAGATTTTGACAGAGTAGATTTTTTTGTAAGTAACGCTATGATTTATGGAAGAAGTGTAGTCGGAGGATATGGTAAATTTATGAAGCTTCGCCCAAAAAAAGGCTTAACAAATATATATACAGCAACAGTTGGAGCTTTTGTAGCAGGAAGCCAAGAGGCAGCTAAAAGAATGGAAAAAGTTGGTGGTGGCTCTATTGTAACACTTAGCTCTACAGGAAATTTAATCTATATAGAAAATTATGCAGGACACGGCACAAATAAAGCCGCAGTTGAAGCAATGGCAAGATATGCAGCAGTTGAACTTGGTGAGATGGGAATTAGAGTAAATGCAGTAAGTGGAGGTCCAATTGAGACAGATGCTCTAAGAGCCTTTACAAACTACGAAGAGGTAAAAGCTGAGACTATAAAAAGAAGTGCCTTAGATAGAATGGGAACCCCAGAGGATTTAGCAGGTGCAATCTACTTCTTATGCACAAAAGATGCAAGTTGGATTACAGGACAAACTATCGTAGTAGATGGTGGAACAACTTTTAGATAATGTTAAAAGATGCACTAAATATTCCAAACATTTTAGCTTTTATAAGATTGTTTTTAGCGCCACTGATGTTTGTTTTGCTGGTAAACAGAGATTTGCCAATTTTTGAAGGCATACACTACTCGTGGCTAGACTTTTGGGCTGGTTTTATATTTGTAATGGCAAGTGCAACAGACTTTTTTGACGGTTACATAGCAAGAGAGTTTAATCAAATTACAACACTTGGCTCAATCTTAGACCCCCTAGCTGATAAAATGCTAACCTTAGCAGCATTTTTAGGATTAATGATGCTACACCGTGCTTCACCTTGGGCTATATATCTAATTCTTACAAGAGAGCTTTTTATTACGGGCTTAAGAGTAAATGCTGTAGCAAGTGGCATAGATATTAGTGCTAGTTGGATGGGTAAAGTAAAAACAGTATCTCAAATGTTTGCAATAGGCTTTTTGTTAATGGAGTGGCCAGGTGGCACACTACTTCTTTGGATTGCAGTTTTTTTAACACTATATTCTGGATATGAGTATATTCGAGATTTTTTTAAAAATTCCAAACAAGTTATATAATTTGATTTTATATTAAATTTATTACTATAATATACACTAATTTACACTTTTTTTTGATATAATATGCTCAATAAATGAATTAAATCCAAATTATATATTAGAGTTGGTTTATTAATATTTGTAAATAATCTGAGTTTTACCTAAAGGTTAATTGATGGCTATTTCTAAATACTGCTGAGCCAATGCTTTATAGAAGATGAGCAATTTCTAATGTATAATTTAGATTAATAGAAAATAAAGGATAATAATGAGTATATTTAGAGCTTCTATAATATTGATTACTCTTCTCTCAACACTATATGCACAAGATCAGTTTAAATTATATAAATTTAAATCAGGTATGGTCTATTATGATGTTAAAACTTCTAGTTTTGATAAAAAATTAAATTCTCATGTAGAGGGAATTGCAAGACTTATATTTGATAACTGGGGAGCTAAAGAGTTAAAAGAAGAGGATGTAAGCGAAGTTCAAGCTGGTGACTTTAACGATACAAGAAGTCGTCATACTCTATATTTTGTCGATAATGGAACAGTTTACAGTGTAGATTTTGATGAGAAGAAGATATATAAAAGTAGAGATAAAGATTTAGATTTAGCAATAGTTCAGAAAAAAGATCTCTCAGATGAGAGTGTAAAATCTTTAGAGAGGGTTGGGGCAAAAAAAGTAGGAACAGAGAAGATAGCAGGTTATGAGTGTGATTTATGGGAATATAATGATCAGCAGGTGTGTTTATATAAAGGAATACCTCTAAAGATTGTTATAAAAACTGCAGGTTTTCTAAGCGAAAGAAAAGCAGTCAAGGCTATATTTGATGAACCAATTCCACCTAAAGAGTTTAAACTTCCAGAATTTAGTATCGTAGAAGATGAAGCATACAGCAGTGATAAATCATCTATTGTTAGAACTGAAGATTATATATCATCTATATTAGAGTTAAAAAAAGAGATGCAAAAAAAAGGTATTAATTTAGAAGATAAAAATAGCTCAGTATCTCCAAATTTAGAGAAAGATATTATCAATGTTTTAGGTAAGAGATATCTACAGAAACAGAAAAAATATCTACCATCTCTAATTGAGGCAATGAAAAAGGCAAAAGAGTGTATATCTAAGGCAAAAAATAAAAAAGAAGCTCTCCATTGTATGAAACCAGTTGAAGATATTAATGATAAGTTAGGTGATAGAACACCATCTTTTGACTTTGATAATTTAAATGAAGAGAAAAAGAGTAAAGCAATTAAAGAGTTAGAAAAAGAGATAAAAAATACAGAAGTTACTGCAAAATGTGTTGGTAAATTTAATAAAACAACAGATGTTATTATCTGCACAGATGGAAAGCTGTTCCCTAGTGAATCATCTACAAATGGAAGTGGATTAACACCTGCTACTACACTAGATACAAATAGCACGGCAGATAGTAACGAGAGTGATAAAAAGTAGTCTATCTACTTTTTTATCTGGCTAATATTTTAGCAAATACAATGAGTTCAGGCTCAATAAAGTTGAGATTAATTAAGAAGTTTGATACTCAATAGGATCTTTTACTCCTGCTTCTTTAAATCCTTTTAATCTTAATCTACAACTATCACAAACACCACAGGCTTTATCTTCATTTTTATAGCAGCTCCAAGTGTGCTCTAATTTTACACCAAGTTCTAAAGATTTTTTAACAATATCAGCCTTGCTTAAATGAATTAGTGGAGTCTCTATTTTAATATCAAATCCATCATTCAATCCAAGATTTATAGATTTCTCTATAGATTTAATAAAACTCTCTCTACAATCTGGATATCCACTACTATCCTCTTCTACAACGCCAATATAGATAGCTTTTGCTAAATGCTTTTGTGCAACTGCGGCTGCAATAGATAGAAATATTCCATTTCTATATGGAACATAAGTTATAGGCACTCCAGGTTTTATACCTTCTGTTGGTATCTCTAAATTATCATCTATCAATGCAGTTGCTCCAATTTGTTTAAAAAAGTCTAAATCTATAATATAGCTCTCTTTCGCGCTTAAATCTTCTACAATTTTTTCATAAGCCACTAACTCTTTATTTTGAGTCTTTTGTCCATAATTAAAGTGAATTGCAATAATATCATAGCCACTATTTTTTGCTATTTTTGCAGATAATGCACTATCCATTCCACCAGAAATTATACATACAGCACAATTTTTGCTCATAAGTTACCTTTTTTGACTGTATTTTACACAAAATTAGATAAAATAGCTAGATGATTTTTATAGATAACCAAACAGAGAGTCTAATTAATATTGATATCTTAGAAAATATCTCAAATTATCTTAATATCGATAGAGATATAGAGTTAATTATTGTAGATAATATCAAGATAAAAGATATAAACAAAGAGCAAAGAGGTATAAATAGACCTACAGATGTTTTAAGTTTTCCAATTGTAGGAGATAAACCATTGCCTTTGGGCTCAATAGTTATATCTATAGATAAAGTTAAAGATGCATCAAGCACTTTAGGACACTCAATTGATTACGAGATTGCTCTTCTTTTTACGCATGGGCTTTTACATCTATTGGGTTTTGACCACGAAGAAGATGATGGGCAGATGAGAGAAAAAGAGAGGGAAATTATGTTAAAATTTAATTTACCAAAAACACTTATAGTAAGAGTAGAGGAGGGTAAGAGTTGCTAGTTTATATTATTTTTATTGTATCTTTAGCAGTGCTTATATATGGAGCAGATGTTATAATTAATCAAAGTGAAAAAATTGCTCTTAAATTTGGTATTTCAGAGTATATTATTGGAGCAACACTAATTGCTCTTGGAACATCTTTACCAGAGATGGCAGCTAGTGTTAGTGCAAGTTTTAATGGTAAGCCAGAGTTGGCAATATCAAATATTGTTGGTAGTAATATATTAAATATTACTCTTGTATTAGGAGTTGTCTTAATAATTGCCAAGGGTGTAAATCCAAGAAGAGATTTTTTTGAAAAAGATAGCTCTTGGGCTCTATTTCCTGTTTTAATTTTTATTGCTGCAATATTGGGCGGTGAAATTAGTAGATTTACAGGTGTTACATTTATAATACTAATGGGTGCATATATACTATTTTTGCTTAGATATGACAAAGATACACTAGAAATATCTGATATTGATAATGATATAAACACTACTGATTTTAATTGGTTTAAAACTATTTCGTTACTTATTATAGGCTTTTTAATGGTGGTTTATGGTGCAGACTATACAGTTGATAGTGCTAGTAAAATAGCAAAATCTTTTGGTGTTAGCGATTGGATAATAGGAGTTATTTTAATAGCTCTTGGAACATCTATGCCAGAGCTTATTGTCTCTATTACGGCAGCCATTAAAGGTAAAGCAGATATGGCTATTGGTAATATAATTGGCTCAAATATGGCAAATATAACTATTGCTTTAGGTGCTGCTGCTGTTACTAATCCAATAAAATTAGATTTTACTAAATACACCTATGATATCTCAGTAATGCTTATTGCAACTTTGATGTTGGTATTTATAACAGCTAATAAAATGTATTCTAAACCAGCTGGAATATCTTTGGTAGTTTTGTTATTGATATTTTTAGAGCATACAATAAAAAGTGTAGTAGCTTAGGTAGCCTATTTACTACACTTGCTACATACTCCATATATATTTAACTCTAAATTTTCAAAGTTAAAGTTATAATCACTTGAAATATCTTTTGAAATATGTTTTATCTCTTGATTTAACTCAATATCCTGAACATATCCACACTCTTTACAAACCAAATGAGCATGTCTATCTTTTACAATTTCATATTTTGATTTAAAGTTATTTAATGCAACTTCATTTAAAATATTTTTCTCTAAAAGAGCAGTAATATTTTTATAGACAGTTGCTAAAGACATTGTAGAGTGTTTTTTTTTAGCAACTTCATAAATCTCATCTATATTTGCATGACCTAAACTCTCTATAACATTAAGTATCTCTATCCTCTGAGGAGTAGCTTTTAAATGGTAGCTTTTTAAAAGTTCTAAAGTTCTATTTTGCATAATATTTAATAGAAGAGCCTATAGCTCTTCTGCATGTTTTGCAAGGTAATTAGCCACACCATCACTATCTGGCTTCATACCCTCTTCGCCTTTAACCCAACCAGCTGGGCAAACCTCTCCATGCTCATTTGTGAAAATCATAGCATCTACCATTCTTAACATCTCATCTACATTTCTACCAAGAGGAAGGTCATTAATTACTGCGTGTCTTATTGTTCCATCTTTATCAATTAAAAATGAACCTCTAAGAGCTACTGAATCATCTAATAATACATCATAATCTCTAGCAATTTGCTTTGTTAAATCTGCAACAAGTGGAAAGTTGATTCTACCAATTCCACCCTTTTCTACTGGAGTCTCTCTCCAAGCAAAGTGACTAAATTGTGAATCAACTGAGCAACCAATTACGCTAATACCTCTATCTGTAAACTCTTTTGTTCTGTGTGAAAATGCAATAATCTCACTTGGGCAAACAAAAGTAAAATCTAATGGATAGAAGAAAAGAACTGCTCCTTTTTCTCCAATATTTTTATATAGATTAAAATCTTCTACTATTTGTCCATCTGCCAAAACAGCCGTTGCTGTAAAATCTGGTGCTTTTTTTGTAACTAACATATTATATCTCCTAATTAATAATTTTTATTTGTAATAATATTTTATCATTTAAACCTTAAAGTAACTTTAGCATAATATCTAAATATATGTAATATAGATGCCATTTTACCAATTATATATAAATTTATAATTATCTTTAGATATTATACTATTCTTACGATAATTGGCTTTATGCCATAAATAATAGCATTAAAAGCTATCCATTTTTTATACATTACATCTTAATTGTAAACAGCTTGTAAAGATATTGTTTATTCATAATAGTTTTTTATTCCCTATAATTGTAAAAACTTATAAGGAGTAGTGTATGAAATATTTAGCAGTGTTACTAACAGTTTCAATAGCACTTTTTGCATATCCTATTGATAGCTATTTAGTGCAGTTAAAAAAAGAGGCTATTGCAAAGGATGCAAACTTTAAAGGGTTTGATGCAAATAGAGGTAAAGAGATTTTTACATCAAAGCATATTGGTAAAAGAGGTAAAAAGATATCGTGCGCAAGTTGCCACACAAACAATCTTTTAAACTATGGAGAGAATATCTTTACAGGAAAAAAGATTAAGCCTCTTTCACCAAAAGCAAATCCAAAGAGACTTACAGATATTAAAAAGGTTAAAAAGTGGCTTAGAAGAAACTTTAAAGATGTATATAAAAGAGAAGGCACGCCACAAGAGAAGGGTGATGTTTTATTATACATTTTAAATAACTAAAAAGAGATTTTGTGAGTTATATTTTTTAAGTTATTAGTTATTGTTTTAATAAATTTCATTTTGTATAATAATGATTTATAATATTTTCTAACTAATATCATTGATATGTTTTAACTATATAAACTTTTTTTAATAAAAAAGTTTAATTTAACACACAATTAACAATCTTAAACTATAATTTTCAAAAAAGGAGTAGTTTATGGCATATGATTTCAAAAAAGCAACATATTGTGGTGAGTGTGATTGTGGTTGTGTAGAGATCAAGCAAACAGATGATAGAGTCTATGTTAGAAGCACATTTAAAAAGGATGTAGTTGTTGAGTTTACTTTTGATGAGTGGGAAGTTTTTATAAAGGGTGTAAAGAGTGGAGAGTTTGATATAAAGCAAGATTAGATATGTCAAAGAGTGTTAAGTGTGCACATTGCAAAAGTATAAAAAAGAAAAAAAGTATGATAAAAGATAACAATTTATATTTTTGTTGCGCTGGTTGCAAAAGTGTTTATATACTTTTGCAACATAGCAACAAAAAACGAAGAGATACTCTTTTGAAAAAATTAAAGTTTTTCTATTCAAAAAATAGATTTTAAGCTACAATTTTGTTATTAAATTTATAAAATCAATAAAGATATTCAGATTAATAATAGGAATACTTTATTACTCCTAATTCAAGAAAAAATTATCAAAATATCTATACATTTAAAAAGAATATAAGCTTCCGTATAAACTATTTTAATATCGATAAAAAGAGATATGATAGTTTTTGTAGATTAATTTTTGAATATAAATAAATTTTGTAAAGAGATTGTAAAGATTTTTTATCTAAATAACTTACCAATATAGGCTACAATTTATAACCTGAGTTCGATGGAGTATCTTAGCCACAGAAGCCAAAGAATGCATAAGATTTTTTAAATCAAATTCGTAGGATTACCCGTAGGTAATTCAAGAATTTTATTTAAGAAAGATTGTGTATTATTTGACTTCCCTTTGGGCTTTACAAGGTTCCCCTTATGCGTCATTAAATTTTTTTGAATTAACTAGTTAGTCCTACAAAAATTTAATTTAACCTAAGAGAAACCTTGTAAAGCTGTGTCTATGATACTCCGTCGAACTCAGGTTATATAATCAACTAAAGGATTAAAG
>JALSPE010000031.1 GCA_026986085.1 Campylobacteraceae bacterium
AAAAGTTTATAGAACTTGCAAAGAGTAAATCTACAGGACCATCAGGTAAGAATGGTGGAGATTTAGGCTTCTTTGCAAAAGGTGCAATGGTTAAACCATTTCAAGATGCTGCTTTTTCTTTAAAAAAGGGTGAGATTACTAAAGAGCCTGTTAAGACTCAATTTGGATACCATATAATCTATTTGGAAGATAGAGAAGCAGAGGGTGTAGCACCATTTGAGAAGGTAAAAGATAAAATTATTGCAAAGATGAGACAAGCGCAATTTGCAAAATCTGTTAAAGATGCAATTGATAACGAAAAGAGCAAGGTTAAGATAACTAATAGTTTAGAGAGTAGTAAATAGATACTATTTACAATTTGTTCACAAATTTTAAATATAATTAACAATATAAACAATATTAAGGAGTTTTAATGAAGAGATTATTAACTGCTGTTGCAGTAGTTGCGGCACTTACAACAACAACTATTACTGCAAAGGTTATAGGTAGCGTAAATGGATATTCTATTACAGAAAAAGAGGCTAATAAGCTACTAAAAGTTTTAACAAAAGGAAAAGTTAAATATTCTCAACTTCAACCAAAAGATAAAAAAGAGATAGTTAAGAGATTAGCTGTTGATAAGCTTGTTATCAAATCAGCATATAGAGGATTAAGCAAAAAAGAGAGAGATTTCGTTATTGCTAATGCTTGGATGGCAAAGAAGACTAGGGGTATAAAAATAAGCACAGCAGAGGCTAAAAAAGCTTATAATGCTAATAAAAACCTATTTAAAAAGAATGGTAAATTAGTTCCGTTTAATAAAGTTAAAAATATTATTAAAATGCAACTTGCTCAGAAAAAAGTTGTTGATAGAATGATGAAAAAAGCAAAAATTGTAGTTAAATAAGGAATTATATGAGCCAAAAGCTATCAGAGATAGTTAAGCCAGGTGTAGTAACTGGCGATGATTTACAAAAGCTGTTTGCATATGCAAAAGAGAATGAGTTTGCACTTCCAGCTGTAAATGTAGTTGGAACAGACTCTATAAATGCTGTATTAGAAGCAGCATCAAAAGTAAATTCTCCTGTTATTATTCAATTTAGCAATGGTGGAGCTTCATTTTATGCGGGAAAAGGGTTAAAATCTGATAATTCAGCTATTTTGGGTGCTATAAGTGGAGCTAAACATGTTCACGCTTTAGCAGAAGCTTATGGTATTCCTGTAATTTTACATACAGACCATGCAGCAAGAAAACTCTTACCATGGATAGATGGTTTACTGGATGCAAGTGAAGAGCATTTTAAAAATAGTGGAAAACCACTTTTTAGCTCACACATGATAGATCTATCTGAAGAGCCACTAGAGCAGAATTTATCTACCTGTGAAGAGTATTTAAAGAGAATGGATAAGCTTGGGATGACGCTTGAGATAGAGCTTGGAATTACAGGTGGAGAGGAGGATGGTGTAGATAACTCTCATGTAGATAATGCTTCACTATATACTCAACCAGAAGAGGTTAATGAAGCGTATGAGAGACTTAGTAAAATATCTCCTAGGTTTACTATCGCAGCATCTTTTGGTAATGTTCATGGTGTATATAAGCCAGGTAATGTTCATTTGGAGCCAAAAATTTTAGATAATTCACAAAAGTATATTCAAAATAGACACAATACAGATATTAAGCCAGTTAATTTTGTATTCCATGGAGGAAGTGGATCAAGCCCCGAAGAGATAAAAGAGGCTATAAGCTATGGTGTAGTAAAGATGAATATAGATACAGATACGCAATGGGCATTTTGGAGTGGTGTTAAAGATTATGAGAGTAAATACCACAACTATCTTCAAAGTCAAATTGGTAATCCAGATGGTGATGATAAACCAAATAAGAGTTACTATGACCCAAGAAAGTGGCTAAGAGCTGGTGAAGAGTCGATGAGAGATAGAGTTATAAAAGCTTTCGAAGAGTTAAATGCAATTGATAGATATTAAATTTGTCAATTAAACTAAATATACCAACTCCTTTAGAGCCATATAGCTTTAGGGGAATAAATTTTCTACTAAAGAGAGATGATTTAATAAACAAAGAGTTATCTGGCAATAAAGCTAGAAAAGCTCACTATCTTATAGATAACCCACCAATAGATAAAGATAGTATAGTATCTTATGGCTCTATTCAATCTAATGCAATGTATTCTCTATCATTTCTTGCAAAAGAGTTAGGTTTAAAATTCTACTACTATGCAAATCATATACCAAATCTTTTAAAAGAGTCACCTAGAGGCAATTTATCTTTGGCTCTTAAGAATAAAATGGTATTAAAAGAGGGTTATAGTAATATAGAAGAGAAAAGTAACTCTATATTAATAAAAGAGGGAATTGCAGAAGAGTTTTCATATTATGGTATAGAAAAATTGGCTAAAGAGTTAATTGAACAAGTTGATGCAAATACAAAATATCAACTTTTTCTGCCATCTGGAACTGGGACAACAGCTTTGTATCTATCTAAAGCATTAAAACTCTTATGTAGCAAAATAGAAGTTTATACTACTCCCTGCGTGGGGGATAGAGATTATCTTTTAAAGCAATTTAGGGAGTTAGAGCCAAATAGCTCATATTACCCTAAAATTTTAGATACTCAAAAGAGGTATTACTTTGGTAAATTATATAGAGAGTTTTATCTTCTTTGGTTAGAATTACAAAAAGAGTTAGGTATAGAGTTTGAACTTCTATATGACCCAAAAGCTTGGATTGTAATTTTGAATAATAGAGAGCTTTTTAGAAATTTAATCTATATTCATCAAGGTGGTATTATGGGAAATAACTCAATGATAGAGAGATATATAAGAAAATTTGGAGAGAAGTATGAAGATTATAGAGAGTAGCGATAGCAATTTTAAAAGTGAATTTGAAGAGTTGCTAAATAGAGGAAAGATGGATATAGAGGGGGTGTCTTCTATTGTATCTAGTTTACTTAAAGAGATAAAAGATAGTGGCAATAGTGCCATTAGAGAGCAGATAGCAAAGTTTGACAGATGGGAGCCAAAGAGCGATAGTGAGTTAAAAGTATCTAAAGATGAGATGCTTAGAGCTTATGAGAATATTGATAGCAAATTAAAAGATGCACTAAAATTGGCATATAGTCGTATAGAGGATTATCATAAAAAGTTAATGCCCAAAAGTTGGATGCAAGAGGATGAAAATGGTGTAATTTTAGGGCAGAGGGTAACTTCTGTAGATAGAGCAGGTCTTTATATACCTGGTGGGAAAGCTGCATACCCAAGCTCTCTTCTAATGAATGTAATACCAGCTCAAGTTGCCGGTGTAGAAGAGATAATTGTTTGCACACCTGCGCCAGATAATGAGTTAAATGAGCTTCTCTTAGCTGCTTGTCATCTTTGTGGTTTAGAGAGTGTATATAAGATAGGTGGTGCATCTGCAATTGGTGCAATGGCTTATGGAACAAAGAGTATCCCAAAGGTAGATGTAATTACTGGTCCTGGAAATATATTTGTAGCAACAGCTAAAAAGCTGGTATATGGAGAGGTTAATATAGATATGATTGCAGGACCTAGTGAAATAGGTATAATTGCTGATGAGAGTGCAAGAGCAGACTATATTGCAATTGATCTCTTAAGCCAAGCAGAGCATGATGAGATGGCTAGTTCAATATTAATTACTACCTCTAAAGAGTTGGCTAAAAAAGTAAGCAAAAAGATAGAAGAGTTCCTAAAAGATTTAAGCCGAGAAGAGATTGCAAGAAAATCTATAAGTGAAAGAGGAGCAATAATAGTAACTAAAGATATAGATGAAGCTATAGATTTAATGAATGAGATTGCTCCAGAACATTTAGAGATAGTAACGAAAGAGCCTATGGAGTTACTAGATAAAATTAAACATGCAGGAGCTATATTCTTAGGAGAAAACACTCCAGAGCCTATAGGCGACTATATAGCAGGACCAAACCACACACTACCAACAGGAGGAACAGCAAAATTCTACTCTCCTTTAAGTGTTGAGCACTTTTTAAAAAAGAGTTCTATAATAAACTTTAGTAAAAAAGGTATAGAAGCAGTTGGTAAAGAGTGTGCATTAATTGCCGATATCGAAGGATTAACTGCACATGCTAAAAGTGTTAGAATTAGATTAGATGATTAACTTCCACACCTAAATAATTATTTTTTCATACTGCTAGTAAACTAAAGCTTTTAAAGTAAAATTTATTACTCTTTTTTTTGGACCCTCGAATTTATTCGAGGCAATAGCTCAAATTAACTTTTTAGCTAAAATATACTCGAATAAATTCGCATGTCCATATGATTTGAAATTTTTTTATTACTTAGCATAATAATTTATCTTTTACACTTAAATTATTATTATCTGTATTTTATACAAAAGTTATTATAGCTCTTTATATTATATGTTGAAATTTTGGAATAGCATATTTATAGGGATTTAAAAAATAAATAGTTCTTGTCAAG
>JALSPE010000032.1 GCA_026986085.1 Campylobacteraceae bacterium
TAATATCTATATTAACTATCTATCTATACTTAGAACTCCTTAAAAATTATTTTAAAGAGTGGAGCAGTTACTACAATTTATCAATTTTTATCTATTTAATTACTCCAGGAGTTTTACTCTCATCTATCTTAGTAAATTATGCAACTATACCAATATTTACTACTCTACTATTTATATATGCAAATCAAAAAAATAGTAAATTATTAGAAGTTCTCTCATTGGTGTTACTTTTTTTTACACATAGTGCATATTTTGTTATATATATAGCCGTAATAATACACTCGTATCGAGTTAAAGATTTGTGGACATTATCAATATCAACTATACTATTAATTATGAGTTTAATATATCCTACCTACTCAATTGGAGGTATTCCAAAAGGTCATCTTTTACAATTAATTGGAATATATGCAGCAATATTTTCACCACTTCTTTTTTTGGCTATACTCTTTTCTCTATACAAAAGTTATAGATATCTTAAAAATGACCTCTTAGTAATAATATCAATTACTTCATTTATTCTCTCTATATTACTATCTATTAGGCAAAAGATAAAGATTACTGACTTTTCGGTATTTTTTATATTTTCAACACCACTACTAATATTAACACTTAAAAAGAGTATTGAAGTTAGATTAAGAGAGTTCCATAAAAAGTATTATTTAATTTGTAAAATAGTTATTTCTGTGTTACTGTTAGAGACATTTATAATTATTATGCACCATCCACTATACATTATTGCTCCACAAGTAGATTGGTTAATAGATAAAAATATTTACTCTATACCCAGCATTGTAAAAAGTATTAAAAGCACTAACAAAGAGTGTAAAAAAGTAATACCCAAAAAGGCAAAAAATCTATATAAATACTATGGTATAGAGGAGTGTAAATAGTATATGTTCCTAAAATACACAAAAAAATTATATTTTTTATAACTTTTAACAAAGATACAAACTTTCAAATATATCAGATGATATCATTCTTAAATAATCTTTATGAAGGAGAACTCAATGGCTCAAAAGGCAATTAGAGAGTATGACGCAAAGTCAATATTAGCAAGACATTGGGATAAGTATTTTGGTGACTTTACTTATCCTTATGAAACTGTTTTAGTTCAAAGTGGAGATGAACTAAAAAAATTAGCTCAAGAGAAGAGTTGGCTAAAAGAGAAGCCTTTGGTTGCAAAACCAGATATGCTTTTTGGTAAAAGAGGTAAAAATGGTTTAGTTCTATTTAAAGTAGATAAACCAGGTGATGTTAGTTTGGAAGATGCTGCAAAATGGATAGACGAAAAAGCAAAAGATAAACAAGAAGTCTATTTCTCTTTTGATGGTGATACTCCATCGGGTGAGCCATCTGTTGATTACTTAACGCACTTTATAGTAGAGCCATTTACTCCACATGATCAGAGTGAAGAGTATTATATTTCAGCTACCGTAGTAGGTGATGAAGATGTCTTATATATGTCTGCAGAAGGTGGAATGGAAGTTGAAGAGGGTTGGGATGAAAAGGTAACTGAAGTTAAATTTCCAATTACTGCAACAGAAGATGAAATTGCTGAAAAAATCAGAGCAAATATACCTGCAGATGTTAAAGATGAAGATAAAGAGAACTTTGCAAAATTTGCAATAGGTTTCTTTAAAGCTTACAGAGATTTAAATTTCGCATATTTAGAGATTAATCCATTTGTTCTTCAAGGTAATAAAGTTGAACTTCTTGATATGGTTGCAAAACTTGATGATACTGCCGGATTTATGATGGTAGAAGAGTGGGGTGATGTTGAATTCCCTACATCTTTTGGAATGGAAGAGAAATCTCCTGAAGTCTTAGCTATCGAAGAGGCAGATGCAAAAACAGGTGCTTCATTAAAACTTACACTTTTGAAACCAGAGGCTAGAATTTGGACAATGGTTGCTGGTGGTGGAGCATCAGTTGTATATGCAGATACAATTGCAGATATGGCAGGAATTGATGACTTGGCAAATTATGGAGAATATTCTGGTGGTCCAACAACAGGTGAAACGAAATTTTACGCAGAGACAATTTTTGATTTAATGACAAGAGAGAAAGACCCTGAAGGTAGAGGCAAAGTTCTTATTATTGGTGGAGCTATTGCAAACTTTACAGATGTTGCCAAAACATTCACAGGTATTATTCAAGCATTAGAGAATTATGCAGATAAACTTAAAGAAGTTGGGACAAAAATCTATGTTCGTCGTGGTGGACCAAACTATGAAAAAGGTTTAAAAGATATTAAAGAAGCGGCTGAGAGATTGGGGCTTTATATGGAAGTTTACGGACCAGAGACTCATGTAACTGATATTGTTCGTATGGCACTAGAAGAGAAGTAGGAGAAGAGATATGTCAAAACTATTTACAAAAGATACACAAGCAATTTTTTGGAACAATAATAAAACAGCAATCCAAAGAATGTTAGATTATGATTATGTCATTAAAAGAGACAAGCCATCTGTAGCAGCAATTGTTGCACCAACTTCAAATAATAAATTTGAAAAGTTTTTTTGGGGTGCAGATGAGATTATGGTGCCAGTATATAAAAGCACTAAAGAGGCTAAAGAGGCTCAACCACAAGCAGATGTTTTACTAAACTTTGCATCTTTTAGAACAGCTTATGATGTAACAATGGAAGCTCTTGAAATAGGTGGCTTTAAAACTATTATGATTACTGCAGAGGGTATTCCTGAAAGATTAGCAAGAGCTATGAATGCAACTGCTAGAGAGAAAAATGTAACAGTTATAGGACCAGCAACAGTAGGTGCAATTGCTCCAGGTGCATTTAAAATTGCAAATATTGGTGGAACAATAGATAATATTATAAACTCTAAACTTCATCGAGCAGGGAGTTGTGGATTAGTTACAAGATCTGGTGGTCTATTCAATGAGTTAAGTAATATTATTGCAATTAATGCAGATGGAATTGCAGAAGGTGTTGCAATTGGTGGAGACAGATTTGTAGGTTCTGTGTTTATTGATAACCTTTTAAGAATGGAAGAGAATCCAGATGTTAAATATATGATTCTACTAGGTGAAGTTGGTGGAACAGAAGAGTATAAAGTAATAGAAGCAGTTAAGAGCGGTAAAATTAAAAAGCCAATTATTGCATGGTGTATTGGAACTATTGCAAAATATTATGATAGTGGTGTTCAATTTGGTCACGCAGGTGCATCTGCAAATGGCGAAATGGAGACAGCAGAGTATAAAAACAATGCAATGAGAGAAGCAGGGATTCATGTTCCAGATACTTTCAACGACTTACCAGCTAAAATCAAAGAGGTTTTTGAATCACTAAATCTAGACCCAATTCCTGAACCAGAAATTAATAAATTACCAGCTTATAGAAGACCTAAACAGTTTATATGCACAATTTCAGATGATAGAGGCGAAGAGGCAACTTATGCAGGATTTCCAATATCAAGCGTTGCACTTCCAAATACAGGTAAAGGTATTGGTGATGTTATATCTCTATTATGGTTTAAAAAAGTATATCCAAAATGGGCTACAGAATTTATAGAGACTGTAATAAAAACAGTAGCAGATCATGGACCAGCAGTTAGTGGAGCCCACAATGCAAAAGTAACAGCTCGTGCAGGTAAAAGCGTTGTAGAGTCTCTAGTTACTGGATTATTAACAATTGGTCCTAGATTTGGAGGTGCTATTGATGGTGCTGCTAAATATTTTAAATATGCAGATGATAATAAGCTATCTCCAAAAGAGTTTTTGTCATATATGAAAAAACAAGGTGTTCCAATTCCAGGAATTGGACACAGAATTAAATCTCTTAAAAATCCAGATTTAAGAGTAAAAGGTTTAATGGATTTTGCAAAAGAGAATTTTCCAGCAACACCACTTTTGGATTATGCTAGAACAGTAGAGGCATTAACAACTAGTAAAAAAGAGAACCTAATTCTAAATGTTGATGGAACAATTGGTATATTAATGGTTGATATGTGGAGAGCATTAGGCTACCCAGAAGAGGAGATAGATGAGTTTATCGAGTCAGGAACACTAAATGCATTCTTTATCGTTGGTAGAAGTATCGGTTTCATTGGTCATGTGCTTGATGAAAAGAGACTTGCAATGCCAATGTATAGACACCCAATGGATGATATACTATACGATGTCCAAAAAGCAGAAGAGATTTAACTCTCTTCTTGTAACATAAAATATTATATAACTTTTAATCCGACTAATTTTTTAATTAAATCAACAAGCTACTAACACCACCATAAGACGGCACTTTATGCTACAAACAGTAAAAATATCCCCATAAATTTCATAAACTTTGAAAAAACTCTTGACAAATAATATTAATTTGACTATAATACGCTCCACAAACACAGATGGAGCCAATGTTTGGTAACAGAGATATCGAGAGATAGCGTGTTTATGAATGATCTTTAACAACCGAATGT
>JALSPE010000033.1 GCA_026986085.1 Campylobacteraceae bacterium
ATATTACAAATATTCACATATGGCTAATATTTAAGTAGATTCTATAATCTAAGACAAAAGAATTAAGTTAATATATCATAATATATGAATACTCATTCATTTAAAAGGAGATGATATGCCAAATAGCAAGAGAGAGTCTCTAAAAGAGCTTTTTACATCAAAAAGTGCTAAAGTAGAGACAAATAAAGGAGAGGCTTTTTATGATGAACTCTATAAAAAGTGTAGAGCAAGATTAGATGAGTTAAAGAGTCTAAAACCACTAAATAATCGTATGGATTTTGTTCAATCTATTGAAGATGAGGGCTTGAATCGTCGTGATTTTATGAAGTGGGCAAGTGCTACAACTGCAATGCTTATGCTCCCATCTGCATTTACTCCACTTGTAGCTGAAGCTGCTGTTCTAATGAATAGATTGCCAGTTATTTGGATAGAGTTGCAAGATTGCGCAGGTAACTCAGAGGCACTACTTAGAAGTGACGGTCCACAAATTGATGAAATTATATTAGATATTATATCATTAGAGTTTCATGAAACTTTAATGGCACCATCAGGACATCAAGCAGAAAAGCAGTTAGAAGATGCAATAGAGCACTTTAAAGGTAAATATTTACTATTTGTTGAAGGCTCAATTCCTATGGGTATTGATGGTCAATATGGAACACTTGGAGCAAAAGGTGAAACATTCTATGATCACTTAATAAGAGTAGCAAAAGATGCAGCTGCTGTTGTTGCAGTAGGAAGTTGTGCTACTTTTGGTGGTATTCCAGCCGCTGCTCCAAACCCTACAGATGCAAAAGGTGTTATGGATGTATTAAATGGCAAACCAATAATAAATATTCCTGCTTGTCCTGCAAACCCAAGTAATATGGTTGGTGTATTGCTTCACTATGTCTTAACAGGTCAAATTCCTGAGCTTGACTCTCTACTTAGACCAAAATTTGCATTTGGTTACAGAATTCACGATAATTGTGAAAGAAGAGCTCACTTTGATGCCGGTGAATATGTTGAGGAGTGGGGAGATGATGGAGCTAAAAATAACTTCTGCCTATATAAAATGGGATGCAAAGGTCCTATGACATTTAACAACTGCTCTATTGTTCGCTACAACGAAGGTGTGAATTGGCCAATTGGTGTTGGTCGTGGTTGTATTGGTTGTTCTGAACCAGATTTTTGGGATAAATATGCATATGAGCGCCCAATGGCAAATGCAAATATAAAAGCACCAACAGGTGGAGTTGAAAAGACAGTTGATGAGTTTGGTTTAGGGCTACTTACAGCAGCTGGTATAGGTATAGGAATTCACGCAGCCGCAAGTGCAGTAGCAGGTAAAAAAGAGAAAGCAAAAGAGGAGGCATAAGATATGGGTGAAAATAATACAACTCAAGAGCTTGCAGAACAACCAAAAGCAACAGGTGGCAAAAAGCATATTATAGTTGATCCAATTACAAGAATTGAGGGACACTTACGAATAGAAGCAGTCATTGATGAAAATAATAAAATTGTTGATGCATTTAGCTCCTCTACAATGTTTAGAGGTATGGAGACAATAATGAAGGGTCGTGACCCAAGAGATGTTGGATTGATGGCTATGAGAATTTGTGGAGTATGCACAGGAACTCACTACCAAAAGAGTATAGAGGGAGTTGAAGATGCATTTAATATCACAATTCCTAAAAATGCAAGATTAGTTAGAAACTTAATTCAAGGTGCTTTGTATCTACATGACCACTTAGTTCACTTCTATCATCTACATGCACTTGATTTTGTTGATGTTGTTTCATCTACAAAAGCAGACCCAGAAGCAACTGCAAAAGAGGCTCAAAAATGGGCAGATGTTGCAGGGCATAGCCCATATATTAGTGGAGCTGCTGCTTTTAAAGAGGTTCAAGATAGAATAGTAAAATTTGTAAAACAGGGCAGACTTGGTATTTTTGGTAATGGATATTGGGGTAATCCTCACTACAAATTAACTCCAGAGCAAAACTTAATTGGAGTTGCCCACTACCTAAAAGCTCTTGATATCCAAAGAGATTTGGCAAAAATGCAAGCTATCTTTGGTGGTAAAAACCCACACCCTCAATCTATTGTAGTTGGTGGTGTAACTTGTGTTCAAGATATTAAGAACCCTGCAAGAATTGCACTATTTAAGCAACTGCTTCAAGATGCAACAAATTTCCTTAAAGGTGCATATCTGCCAGATATCTATATGGCCGGAACTATGTATAAAGAGGAAGCAACTGATAAAGATGCCACATACAAAGGAGCTGGAGGAACTGGTGGAGGTCTTTTAAGTTATTTAGCTTATGGTGACTTTAAACTTGATGATACTGGCTTTTATAAAGCAAAAAACCTATTCCCTAGTGGATTGGTATTAGACGGAGATATTACTAAGCTTCATAAATTAGACGCTTCTAAAATTACAGAAGATGTAACCCACTCTTGGTATAAAGGAGATAAACCACTTCATCCATATGATGGAGAGACTATTCCAAACTATACCGGATTAAAAGATGGCGAGGGTGGATATAAATATCTTAAAACAGATGAGAAATACTCTTGGATTAAATCTCCAAGATATGATGGTAAGCCAGTTGAGGTTGGACCACTTGCAAGAATGGTAGTAGGGTATGTAGCAGGAGATGAGAGAATTAAAAAGTATGTAGATAACTTCTTAAAACGCTCTAGCTTACCAATAACAGTTCTCTTCTCAACTGTTGGTAGAACTGCTGCTAGAGCAATCGAGACTGAGATGATGGCTGATATTATGTTAGAGTGGGTAGATGAGTTAGCTAAAAATGTTGCAAGTGGAGACCTCTCAACTTGGACTGAGTTTGACTTTGATAAAGTTAGCACCGAATGCAAAGGTGCAGGTATGGGAGAAGCACCAAGAGGAGCTTTAGGACACTGGGTAAGAGTAAAAGATGGCAAGGTATCTAACTATCAAGCAATTGTGCCATCTACTTGGAATGCAGGTCCAAGAGATAACAAAGGGCAATTGGGTGCATATGAAGCATCACTAATTGGAACAAAAGTAGCTAACCCAGAGCAACCACTAGAGATTATTAGAACAGTTCACAGCTTCGACCCATGTATTGCCTGTGCAGTCCATGTTGTAGATACAAAAGGCAAAGAGTTGTCTGTATATAAAGTTGATCCTGTTTGTGGAATATAAAAGGGGCAAATTATGAAAAAAGGGTATAAAAAAGTAGAGAGGATGACTGGTGCGATGAGAATTATCCACTGGGTAAATTTTTTCTCTATGATAGTAGCAATTGCTACTGGATTATATATTGCAGAACCTTACTACCAAACACTAATTGCTGAACCAGCAGTAGATAAGTATGTAATGGCTTGGAATAGATGGGGGCACTTTATAGTTGCAATTATATTTGATGTTACATCTATTATAGTAGCATACCTATACTTCTTTAGCAGGTTTGAAAAGACATATAAAAAGGTATTGCCAACAGCTAAAAATATAAAAGAGTTTTTTGCAGTATTTATCAACTTAATTACACTAAACAGAAGCAAAAAGTTTGACTCTGCACATTTAGACAGCTTTAATGCAATATATTTTACAATATTCCATCTTCTATTGGCGTGGATGCTACTTACTGGATTACAAATGTATGTGCATGGCTTAGAGAGTGGAGATAGCTCTATTGGTGCATGGTGGCCTTGGATGCTGCATATTGCAACAGATTGGACAGTGATAGTAAGTAACTTTATAGTAGGCTCAACGGCAACTGGTGCTAATATTATGGATGTTAGAATAGTTCATCACTATACAATGTGGTTTATAATTGTATGGGTTGTATTTCATATATACTATCAAGTGTGGAGAACAATATTTTGGCAAGAGGGAGATATTGCTATCGCTTTTGGTGGCTCTAAATTTGTAAAAGAGGATAAAGAGGCTTAAATAGAAAGTAGAGTGGTTAAAATATAAAGAGAGAATAAAAGACACGCAGATGCGAATTCATTCGCGTCTATCTAATTTTTCCTGAAATTAATTCATACTCTACAAAGGCTTGGTTTTTGGGTATTTACAAATAATTTGAGTTTAAGAAAAGGGCTAATATATGATTATTGGTAAATGCCCACGACACAATGACTATTACTAGTTTGATAATAATTTGGGATAAAGTAAAAGCGCAAAGCGCGAGAGCCCTCTGCTGAAGAGAACTCAGCGTTAGCGTAGCAAAGATAGGCTTTGCCTATTTTGCGTCCAATAAACTAAAAGCGCAAAGCGCGAGGGCACCACGCCGAGTGGGTCTCAGCGACAGCGTAGTAAAATGGGCTTTGCTCATTTTGCGTCCAATAAAAGGAAATTAATGAAAAAAATTGCACTCATAGGTATGGGTAATATTATGTTTTGCGATGAGGGTCTTGGCACCTATTTGGCAAAATATATAGAGGCAAATT
>JALSPE010000034.1 GCA_026986085.1 Campylobacteraceae bacterium
GAGGGAGATACCCTATTGGATGTTGGGTGCGGTAGTGGAATTTTATCTTTAGCAGCAGCTAAAAAAGGTGCTATTGTAGATTTATGTGATACTGACCCTTTGGCAGTCGATAGTGCAAAAGAGAATTTTGAGCTTAATAATCAAAAATATAACTCTATTTGGGAGGGTTCAGTAAATAGAGTTAATAGAAAATATGATATAGTAGTTGCAAATATTATAGCTGATGTGTTAAAAATGATAGCACCTGAGCTAAAAAATAGAGTAAAGAGTGGTGGAATCTTGTTAGTTTCAGGAATTTTAGATAAAAAAGAGAATATAGTTACAGATGCTTTTTCTGATTTAGAGATGTTAGATAGAAAGCAAAAAGATGAATGGATAACTATAACTTACAAAGGATAAAAATGAGTGACAATAATAGTAATAATAATGATAATAAAAATAACTTTTTTAAAGATAATCCACTAATTGCATTTGCAATATTTTCGATTGTTGTAATTATGATATTTAAAGTTATGATAGGCAGTGGTGGGGGTATGAATAGTTTAACTCCTGCAAATAATAAGGGTATTCTTCAGACAAAAAAAATAAGTTATTCTGAGATTAAAAACTTAGTTAAGAGTGATAAGATATCTGAACTTAAAATTACACCAACTGTAATAGAGGCTCTTGGAAAGGGAGATAGTGGAGTTACTAGATATATTGCAGAGAAAATTCCTGCAAGTGACCCAACTTTTGTAAAGTTGCTAGATGAGCATAATGTAAAGTATGTTGGAGTTATGGGTGGAGGAATAGTTGCAGAATTGATAAGCTCTATTTTGCCAATACTTATATTCTTTGGTATCTGGATATTTTTAGCTAAGAAGATGAGCAAAGGTGTTGGTGGAGGAATACTTGGTGTTGGAAAGGCTGGTAAACTTATAAATAGTGAAAAACCAGATACAAAGTTTGATGATGTAGCTGGAGTTGATGAAGCTAAAGATGAGGTAAAAGAGATAGTAGATTTTCTTAAATATCCAGAGAGATATATTGAGTTAGGAGCTAAAATTCCAAAGGGTGTTTTGCTTGTGGGACCTCCTGGAACTGGTAAGACTCTACTTGCAAAAGCAGTTGCAGGAGAGGCTAGCGTGCCATTTTTCTCTGTTAGTGGTTCTAGCTTTATAGAGATGTTTGTTGGTGTTGGGGCAAGTAGAGTTAGAGACCTTTTTGAACAAGCAAAAAAAGAGGCACCTGCAATTATTTTTATAGATGAGATTGATGCTATTGGTAAGAGTAGAACTAGTGGTGGTCCAATGGGTGGTAATGATGAGAGAGAGCAGACTCTTAACCAATTATTAGCAGAGATGGATGGATTTGGAACAGATACACCAGTAATTGTTTTAGCTGCTACTAACCGTCCTGAGGTTTTAGATGCTGCACTTTTGAGAGCTGGTCGTTTCGATAGGCAAGTATTGGTTGATAAGCCAGATTTTGAGGGTCGTTTAGAGATTTTAAAGATACATTCTAAAGATGTTAAACTCTCAGATAAGGTTAATTTAGAAGAGATTGCAAAGGCAACAGCAGGATTGGCTGGAGCTGATTTGGCAAATATAATTAATGAAGCAGCACTTCTTGCGGGTCGTGCGAATAAAAAAGAGATTGAGCAGAAAGATTTAATGGAGGCTATAGAGAGAGCATTTGTTGGGCTAGAGAAGAAAAACCGTAAAATAAATGAGCTTGAGAAGAAGATTGTTAGTTATCACGAGAGTGGACATGCCCTAATGGCTGAGCTTACTAAGGGTGCTACAAGGGTTACAAAAGTTTCTATTATTCCAAGAGGTCTTGGAGCATTGGGATATACATTACATCTGCCTGATGAAGAGAATAGGTTTTTAAAACAAAAACATGAGTTAATGGCTGAGATTGATGTTCTTTTGGGTGGTCGTGCTGCTGAAGAGATTTTTGTAGGCGATATAAGCACGGGTGCAGGAAACGATTTGCAAAGAGCAACTGATATTTTAAAAGATATGATTACAAAGTATGGTATGAGTGATGTTGCTGGATTGATGGTTTTAGAACAAAGTAGTGGTGGGGCATTTTTAGGCGGTGGTCAAACCGTAAAAGATTATAGCGAAAAGACAGCTGAAGCAATAGATGAGAAGATAAGAACAACTCTTGATGAGAGATACAAATTTGTAAAAGAGACATTAAAAGAGTATGCCGAAGCAATTGAGAATATGACAACTGAGTTACTTGACAAAGAGGTAATTGAAGGTAAAAAGGTAAGAGAGATAATTGAAGAGTTTGAAGCTAAATATAATAAAGATTCAAGATTAGCTCATCAATCAATTACAGATAAAGAGGATAAGATAGAGAGAAAAGAGAGTAATGAGCAACAGCAAGAGAGTTAAGTTAAATTACCTCTTACCAAATCTCTTTACAGCAGCATCTATATTTGTTGCTATTGTAAGCATAATAGAGTCTTCTAACGGACATTTTGAGAGAGCGGGATGGTTTATTGTTTTATCTCTTATATTTGATGGTTTAGATGGCAAGGTGGCTAGATTGACTAAAGGTGAGAGTAAATTTGGAGTAGAGTTTGACTCTTTGGCTGATATTGTGGCATTTGGTGTTGCTCCTGCTATGCTTATCTATTTTCAAATAGGAGAAAGTTACGGGAGAGTTGGCATATTAATATCTGCTCTATATGTGGTATTTGGCGCAGTTAGATTAGCAAGATTTAATATAACTACAGCCAAGATTGATCCATCTGTTTTTATTGGGTTACCAATACCTTCTGCTGCACTATTTATTGTGTCGTTATCACTTTTAGAGCATAAATATAACTTTAAAATAGTTGAACCAGCAATACTATTTAGCACACTTTTGGTAGCTCTTTTAATGGTTAGCAATTTTAGATATAGCTCTTTTAAAAAGGTAAAATTACCAAAAGCATTATCACTAAAAGTTTTAATTACTCTTATATTGGTTGCATCGTTACTATATTTAATGCCTATAGAGTCGCTAACTCTATTTTTTGTAGTTTATGCTCTATCTGGTGTAGTAAGAGCTATTTTATCGATGCAAAGATGGAAGAGATTTAAAAGAAGAGGATAGGAGTTAAAGAGGCTGTATATTTATTTAAAATAGATAAATAGATAGCAAACTAGATTAGACTTTTTGTAAGACGCGAATGAATTCGCGTATCCATTTTATTAAACCCAAATTATGCAATAGTTATTGTGTCATGGGTATTTATAACACAAGCTCTATTACATAATTTAGGTTAAAATTAGTTTATTTTTTATAATAGTAGTCTTTTGTTAGACTCCTTGAGTTTTGTCGAAGACTCTTATATGTAGTCTGTCGCTGTAGATGTAGTTGTTTACTTTGCAAAATTGGAATACGGCACTATCGTTGCCCCAAATAGTTTTTCTGCACTCTCCTACTGGCATACAGTAGATTGTAGTCTTTTTTGGTGTTAGGTTATGTATCTCTTCTATCTCCTCTTTTGCACTACTCTCTATTAACTCTTTTGATATTGTGAATTTAAGAAAATACTCTTTGGCATTTGTTGTTATTGCTTTTATCGCCTCTTTGTTTACTCTTTTGGCTTTTGGCTCATTTGAATTAGATAGCTTTATTGATAGAGCAAAAGTTACATCTTTGTATATTGGATATTTGTCAAAATCTATGAGAATGGTTGCATTTGTCTCAAAGGTAATTTTAACTCCTGATTTTATAAAATACTCTATTATTGCATAGAATGTTTTATCTTTATAGTAGAGTAGGGGTTCTCCACCTGTTATTACAATGTGGGGCTTGTATCCAATTTTTTTAAACTCTTTTTCTATTTTTTCTATTATATTTTTTGGCTCTTCAATCTTTTGCCAACTACTGCTAAAAGAGTTATCTACTGCAAAGAATGTATCGCAACCTCTTTTTTGTATTCCATTAACAATATACTCTGTATTAAAGCCTTTGCAAGTTAGATTGCAACCACCAGTTCTTAGAAAATATGATGGATAACCTGCATATTTACCCTCACCTTGAATAGAGAAAAACTCTTCTACTATATAGAACAACTTTAACCACCAGTTTGATAGAATGCACGAGATGAGTCTTCATTTTGATTCTCATCCCATCTATTCTCTTTTGGTTTATTAGCTAAAACATCTTTTAGTATATCTGTAGCTTTGTCTATATTGTTATCTTTTATAGCTTCTGCTATGCTTTGTGCCTCATCAAAATAGAGACATGGAATCAAGTGACCTTCTGCTGTTAATCGTATTCTGTTGCAATCTTCGCAAAAGTCATGTTTGTGTGGGTCTATTAATCCAAATTTGTATCCATTTTCTGCTATTTCATAAAGAAAGGCTGGGCTTGAACCAACTCTTCCTATCTTTTTAATAGTGTATCTAGTTTTTATAATCTCTAGTATCTCTTTTCCAAAAAGCCCTTTTATCTCGCTATTTGCATGAGAATTTTCCATATATTCTATATATCTTACTCTTATATCTCGCTCTCTTGCATACTCTAATATATCTAATATTTCACTATCATTTATACCTTTTAGTGGAACCATATTAATTTTAATTTTTAGACCCAACTCTAAGGCTTTATCAATTCCTTCTAAAACATGGCTTAATACATTTTTTTGGGCAATTTGCGCAGCAATGGCTGGTTTAAGGGAGTCTAGTGATATGTTTAATCTTTTAAGCCCTGCATCTTTGAGTTTTTGTGCTACTTCTGGCAGTAGAAAGCCATTTGTTGTAATTGCCAAATCTATATCTGGTTTATAGTTGTGTATTGTTGCTATAAATTTATCTAAATCTTCTCTAAGTAGAGGTTCTCCACCAGTTATTCTTATTTTGTTCACTCCCTCATCAATTGCAACTTTTATAAATTTAAAAAGTTCATCAAAAGATAGTAAATTCTCTTTTGGAACCCAGCTAAAGGGTTTTTCTGGCATACAGTATTGGCATCTAAAGTTACATCTCTCAGTTACTGATACTCTTAAATAGTTTACAACTCTTCCGTGTCCATCTATTAACATATTAACCTTTTTTTAAAGCGTAAAGTTATGTTCCTATTTGAAAAGTGGGAACATAATTAACAAGTTTTTATTTAGTTTATTTATTCATTAGGGTATCAAAAAAATGCTATAAATTAGATGATTTATATCAAAATGTAAGTAGATTTTGTAAAGTGTGTAGATGTTAAAATTGAGTTTTAGAGTAAAGTTATATTCCCACTTAAAAAGTGGGAATTAATTAAATAGAAGATCTTAGTGAAGACCTTTCCATTGAGACTTATACCATCCGTAAGCTAGTAGAGTAAATATTACGAAGAAACCAATTACCCATGGGGCAGTTGATTCTCTTTTTTCTTTGCTTGGGTCTCCTGTAGATTCTAGATATCCTAAAACCTCTTCATATCCCTCATTTGTTAATCCAACTCTAGGCATTGCAGTTCCTGGTAATTGAGTTTGAGGATCTTCAACAAATGTTTTTAGATAATCTTCACTTCTTGCTCTAACAATAATTGAGAGATCTGGTGGAAGTTTACCCATATACTTTGCTAATTTTATTTGATATGCACCAAGATTTTTTTGGAAATCTATCTTAGCTAAATCTACACCAGTATTAATATCTGGTTTAGTTTTTGGCACATCTCCTAATTGAGTCCATTTGCCATATCTATTAGCATGACATCTACCACAAGCAAATACAAACGCCTCTTTATTTTTTGCGTTTTTAACAGTTTTTGAAACTATTTCTTTGCTTTGGCTATCAGATACTTTAATACCACTTTTTTTAAGTTTTTCAACTTTTTCATTAGCAATTTTTTTAGCTTCAGTCTCTGTTGTCTCTTCTGCTTTTTTTGCTACCTCTTTAAAGTATGCAACAATATCTGCTGCATCTTGTAAACTACCAGCACTAGGTGGCATCGCAAAGTGTTTAGATTTTGTTACCTTTGCTGGATTAACTAAAAAGTTTGCAAAGAATTTTTCATCTAACATTTTACCTGCCAAACTTAAATCTGGTGGATTTACACCATAAGCCGCTGATGATGCCATAGCATCCATTGGAGCTTTCATACCAGCTGCTTTAATAGAGTGACAACCAGCACAAGATGCTGCTAAAGTTTCACCTTTTTTAGGGTCTCCTTTAGGAATATCTTTTAAATCTTTATATTTAAAGCCTTTAAATTCAACATGCTTATGCATTTGTGAATGTGCAAATGGCTCAACACCATAGTAGAGAATGAGTGCAAATGCAACTACTATACCCAATATTTTTAAATCTTTCATTCTCCGCTCCTTATAGTTTTTTTTCTGATTTTGTTATAAATGGTAGTGCAATCCATAATATTATAAATATAACAGCTGCTACATAACCAATTGTTCCCCAAGGTTTAACTGGAGGTAATTTACCCATAAATGTTAATATAAGCATATCTACAAGTAGTATCCAGAACCAATATTTAAATGGACCTCTTCTGCTTGCTGGTGCAACATTTGGACTTCTATCCAAGAATGGAAGTGCAAAGAATATAACTTGTGCAAAAGCAAATGCTATTAGTCCTATATTTGTTGAGAATGGTCTTAAAATCTCATAACTCCACAAGAAATACCATTCAGGATAGATATGAGTTGGAGTTTTTAGTGGGTTTGCTGGGTCAAAGTTTACAGGATCCATTGCAAATTCGAAGTTATAGAATACCAAGAAGAAGAATAGAATAAAGTAAACACCCATTACAAATACATCTTTACTCAAAAAGACTGGGTTAAACGGAATAACTTTAGACTCTTTTTTCTGTCCTGCTTTCCACTTTTCTGCTTCTGCATCAAAGTCAAACTCTTCACCATCTTGATTATTTACATGTGGAATTCTTAGTGTTCCAAAGTGGAATACTATTAAGCCAATAATTGCTAACGGAATTAACAATACATGCAACATAAAAAATCTATTTAAGAATGCTTGTGATGGAACATAATCTCCTCTAATCCACTCTACTAAACCAGTTGCATGTAAAGAACCACCACTAAATAGGTTTGTAATAACCATACCAGCCCAGTAACTCATTTGACCCCATGGTAGCATATATCCAGAGAATGCTTCTGCTGAGAATGCAACAAATAGAAGCATACCAGATAGCCAAATTAACTCTCTACCTCTTTTATATGAGCCATAGTAGATACCTGTAAACATATGAATATATATGATTAAAAATACTACAGATGCCCCTACACCATGAATGTGTCTCCATAGCCAACCATAACCAACTTCACTCATAATCGTATAGTTTACACTATCGAATGCAAGTTGTGTATTTGGTTGATAATACATTAATAGGAATATTCCACTAATTAAAAGCATACCAAAAGTAGCTGCCAAAACCATACCCATTGCCCATAAGAAGTTAATATTCTTAGGAATCCAATACTCTGTTGATAGAACTCTTTTTAGAGTATCTACTGCTAGTCTCTCATTTAACCACTTGTGACTAAATGGTTTTGCATTTTCATCAAAATGTGCCATCTATCCTCCTTTAAATTATACTCTTTGTGTTAAACCAGTCTCTACTAGTTTTTTATACTCTGGTCCCTCTTCTCCTAGAACTAGTTTATTGCCATCAATTTTATATGGTGGAATATCTAATCCTCTTGGAGGTGGAGCTTTTGTAACATCTGCTGTGCTATCATACATACCACCATGACAAGCACATAAGAAGTCTTGTGTCTCTGGTCTGTAACCTGGGATACAGCCTAAGTGTGTGCATAATCCTACTGTTATCATAAAATAGCTATCGCCAATTTTGATTAGTCTCTCTATCTCTTTGTGTCCTTTGGCATTGCTAATCTCTTTTTTCTTAGCTTTTTCTACCATCTCTTTTGTCTGTTTTAAAACAAAAATTGGTTTTCCTCTCCACATCTCTGTTATAAGAACACCTTCTGGTGCTTTACTTACATCTAGTGTTGTAAATCCAGCTGCTTTAACACTAGGCAATGGATCCCAAGTTCTTTTAGCTGCATATAGTGCACCTAGTGCACCCAAGCCAGTAAAAGCACCTAGAGCCATACCCATGAAGTCCCTTCTGTCTGCCATCTATTATCCTTTATTGTAGAATTAAAGTAACAATTAATTATAAGATTAGTTTTATTAAATAGGTGTTTTAAGAAAATAATAAGGTAAAATGTTCAGAATTAGTGTGAAGTTATTTCACACATAATCATTAATTATATTTATGATTATCTCTGAGCTATCTTGTAAAAGTTTTTTAGATAAATTACTATTATTAGTTAAATTTATATTATTAACTATATTTATATCAAATTTATTTAATATATCCATTTGGCACTTTGTTAATTCGTTAAGTTTTAAAAATTCAACAAATGCGCCATTTGCTTTAGCCTCTATAGCAACTTGAATAGAGCTGGTTATGATATTTTGGTATTGAATTAAAGATTCATAGTAATTTTCACTATCAACAATATTATTAAAAATTTTAGATAATTCATCTTCAGTTTTTAAAAGGAAATATACTCCCCAGTATAGATCAAGCTCTTTATTCTTAAATATTTCTGAATTTTTTAATATAGTTTGTTCGTAATCTGAATCTCCAAAGATGAAAATAGAGTTTTTATCTCTTTTATCCTCTTTAAGTTTTGAAAATATTAAATTATTATCTAAAAAAATATTTACAACTTTTGCGCCTTTGAATTCTATCTCTTTGCAATTACTATTTAAGTATATCAGCTTTTTAAAATAGCTTGGGTAGTTTAATACTTTTCCTTCTATTTTTTCTGGTGAGTCTATAACTACTGTATCATAAACAGTAGCTACGGCATCTATATCTTTAATAGTTTCTATTGTGGTTGCTAGTGGTAAGCCCCACTCTTTGAGCACCCTTTGTGCTCTAAATTCATTTATTAATATCTCACTCTCAATATTTTGCTCTTTTAATTTTTTATATATAGCAACTACTCTTCTTAGGTTATCTAAATTCTCTTTATGGTTTGTGTATGCGTATAGGTATATCACTATTTGCCTCTTTGTTTCATTTTTATATATACATGAAGTATCTCTATTGCTGCTGGTGTAATCCCACTTATTAATAGTGCACTTTGCAGGTTAGGTGGGGTTGCTAGTTGTAGTTTCTCTTTGATTTCATTACTTAAACCTTGAACTACACTATAGTCAAAATCTTCAGGTATTTTAATTTTTAACATTTCGTGCATTTTATCTATTTGAGATTTTTGTTTTTCAATATATCTGTAGTATTTGGCTTCTACTAATATTTGCTCTAGAGTTTCTTTATCATACTTTTTAAACTCTGGAACAAGCATTAAGAGTTTCTTGATAGTTGGCTCTTTTACTCTTGCTAATATATCTATAAGAGCTGTTTTATCATTTATTTTAGTCTCTCCAATCTCTTGAAGAAGTGAGCTAAACTCTTTTGTTGGTGTTGCAAAGTTCTCTTTTAAGTAGTTTAGTGCTTCATCTATATCTCTTTTTAAATTTTCACATCTTTGAATAAAATCTGAATCTAAAAGATTTAACTCTTTTGCGTATTTATACAGCCTAATGTGGGCATTATCTTCTCTTAGCAACAATCTGTATTCTGCTCTGCTTGTAAACATTCGGTATGGCTCTTTTGTTCCTTTTGTTACCAAATCATCTATTAATACACCAATGTAGGCTTCATCTCTTTTTAGTATTAGTGGCTCTTTGCCTTGAAGTGCAAGAGTAGCATTAATTCCAGCCATTAAGCCTTGGGCGGCTGCCTCTTCGTAACCTGTTGTTCCATTTACTTGACCAGCCCAATATAGACCACTTATCTTTTTGCTCTCTAGCGTATGTTTTAACTCAGTTGGGTCTATGTAATCATACTCTATTGCATAACCATACCTAACAATTTTTGCACTCTCTAGCCCCTTTATAGAGTGTATCATCATCTCTTGAACATCTGTTGGCAAAGAGGTGCTTAATCCATTTAGGTAGTATTCGTTAGCCTCTAATGTTTGTGGTTCTACAAATATCTGGTGTCTTGGGCGTTGTCTAAATCTGTCTATTTTGTCTTCTATGCTTGGGCAGTATCTAGGTCCTACTCCATCAATTTGCCCAGTAAAAAGTGGTGCTCTGTGGAAGTTTCCTTCTATAATATTGTGAGTAGTCTCATTTGTATAGGCTACATGGCATGGTAGTTGGGTTGGGTTAAATTCATCTTTATTTGTTCTAAAAGAGAATGGTTGTGGTGGCTCATCTCCCCCTTGAACTTCTAATTTGCTAAAGTCTATGCTATCTCCTGCTACTCTTGCACAAGTTCCAGTTTTTAATCTGCCTATCCTAAAGCCAAGCTCTCTTAAATGCTCTGCTAAAGTGATTGATGCAAATTCACCTTGTCTTCCAGCTTCTTGCTTTACATCTCCTATATGTATAAGCCCATTTAAAAATGTTCCAGCAGCAATTATAACTTTTGGTGCAATATACTCATTTTTAAGTTGAGTTACAACACCTTTTACTCTATTATCTTTAATAATTAATTGCTCTACTATCTCTTGAGTTATATCTAAATTCTCTATATCATATAACCTGTCGCGCATAACAATACGGTATCTATCCATATCTATTTGTGCTCTGCTTCCTCTAACTGCTGGACCTTTGGATGCATTTAATATTCTAAATTGAAGACCTGCTTTATCGGTTACTACACCCATCTCTCCACCTAGAGCATCTATCTCTTTAACTAAATGACCCTTTGCCAAGCCACCAATAGCAGGGTTACAGCTACTTGCGCCAATTTGTTCTACCAAAATTGTAATCATTAGAGTTTTTGCACCCATTCTAGCGGCACTACTTGCGGCCTCTATTGCAGCGTGTCCACCACCTATTACTATTACTTCATACTCTTTTGCCATCTATTAACCTATAACTTTTTTGGGTATAATAATAGTAATACAAACTTAAAAGCAGGTTACAATGTTTACAGGATTAATAAGAGAGATAGCAGAGGTTGATAGTTTTATAAATAGAAAGTTAAAGTTAAAATCTAAACACAAAGCAAAAATTGGTGATTCAATAGCTATAAATGGTGTATGTTTAACAGTAGTAGAGATAACAGTTAGTGGCTTTATTGTAGAGGTTGCAGACGAGACAAAAAATATAGTTGATGATAGTAAATTTTTTGGAAAAGTTCATATAGAACCAGCAATGAAAATGGGTGATAGATTTGAAGGGCATATTGTTCAAGGGCATATCGATTGCACAGGAGAGGTAATAAAAATAGAGAAGCTTCAAAATGGATATAATTACTATATAAAAGTTCCTAAAGAGCAGATAAAATATATAGTTCCTAAAGGCTCTATTGCAGTTGATGGTGTATCTTTAACTGTTAATAGCGTATATAAAGATAGTTTCAGATTAACTATAATACCACATACAATAGAGAATACACTTATAAAAGAGTATAAAATAGGAAGCAAAGTTAATATAGAAACAGACCTCTTTGCTAGATATATAGAGCATATTTTAAATCATAAAAGCTCTAACACAGGTATGAGCTGGAGTGATATAGATAAGATAAATATGAGCTATTGAGCTCTTTCTTAGATTGATAAAAGGGGATATTTTGAATATATTTGATTACACTATTCCAAAAGAGGGAGAAGAGTTTGCAACTTTATTTCAAGATAAAGATATTAAAATTTCTAGAATTGTTAGTTCAGACAAGTTAGAGAAAAAGTTATATATTCAAGATAAAGATGAGTTTGTAGTTGTTTTAGAAGGAGAGGCACAACTCGATATTGATGGAAAAATTGTAAATTTAAGAAAAGGTGAGTATATATTTATAAAGGCTAAAACTCCCCATTATATGCTTTGGAGTGCTAGTGGAACATTATGGTTGGCTATATATTTTTAAATACTTATTTTTTTCTATTACTCTCTTTTGCTACTCTCTTTGCAAATAAAAATTTACTCTTATAAAAGCCTTTATTTAATGGAGAGATAACAACACTAAAGGCTTTACCACTACTTGCATGAATGAATTTGTTATTACCTAAATAGATGCCAGAGTGATTAACATGCCCTTTGTCACTTGTATCAAAAAATAGTAAATCTCCAACTTTTAGATTATCTTTATCAACTTTAACTCCTATTTTAGATTGATTTAGAGATGTTCTAGGAATTGTAATATTATTCTCTTTATACACCCAATATACAAAGCCAGAGCAGTCAAAAGTATTTGGGCCAGCAGTTGCATATTTGTATGGAGAGTTAATCTTACTTTTGGCTATATTTGCAATATTATTATTACTTTTAAATGTTTTACTTTTTTTATTATGGCTTTTATTTTCAACAATTTTATCTTTAACAATAAAGCTATTTAATATCCACCCACTCTTACCATCTTTTTCTACTTTTAACCATTTAATACCATTAATTTTATCCTCTTTGGTAGCATTTAGATATTTTATATAGCTATTAGATTCTAATTTAAACAGAATTGGAGCAATAATTTTTGGCTCTTTGTAGAAAGGGATAAACTCTTGATTTTTTAACTCTTTTAATTTAATAAATAGAGTAGGGTTGGCAAAAATTGTAACTGTTGTTACTATAATTGTTATAAATCTTTTCATAATTTAATTTTAGCATATTCATTTTAAAAAGAGAAGAAAAGTTAGCAAAATTTAATTTAAAGCAAATAGTGTCATTACAATAGATATTGAAAAAATGGATATATAATCTTAAGATATATTAAAACTTGTGAGAGTTAAGTTTATCATATTATTTGCATAGTAATTATATGGACTTTTTTTTCACTTTATATAGATATAATTGTAAAAATTAAATTAAGGAGATTTTATGAAAAGAGTATTTTTACCAATTTTAGTTGTTGTAGCTTCTATAGTGTTTAGTGGTTGTGGTGGAGGTAGCTCTACTAGTGGCTCAGGTAGTGAGGGGGCGAAATTAGCTAAAGCTACTTATGAAAATGCACAAAAGGTAGAGGAGGCGCTATTTTCCAAAGCTTATAGTGATAATGGATATAGAGCTAGAGAGATTGGCAATAGCAGTAGTGTTAAAGCAAATCCATTGGTATTCAATTTAGCTAAAGGGTATATTAAATTAAATAGTGTAAACTCTAGTGTAAGGCAAAGAACTCTATCTAATGTATGTCAGAGTGGAAGTGTAGATGAAGATGTAATTAGCGAGACAGCAACTTCTAAAACTATTATCTATAGATATAATAACTGTAGTAATGGAGTTAAAGTTGTTAATGGAAGTGTTACACTTAAATTGTCTGATAAGAGTGGAGATAACTATAACAGAGAGAGTATAATTTTTGGTGATAACTATAGTGTGAATTATAGTAACAGTAAGAGTTTAAAGATAGATAATGGTGGAGTAATTGATATAACTATAACAAATTATATATCAGATAATAATTTTGAATTTGTTTTAGATACAACAATGAAGATAACAGAAGATGGTTATAGTTATGGGTATGATGGTATGGAGTTACACTATACAATATTTGCTCAGGATACTTACTGGTATCAGACAACAGGTGTAATATATATTAACAATTATAGTGAGTTTGTTCTTTATGATAATAGTTATAATATGGCAGAGAGTGAGTATAAGTTGGATTCAAATGGATACCCAATTACTGGGGAGGCGAGATATAAAATGGATGGTGGAGTTTTAAGAGTAGTTGCTAATAATGGAGCAATAGATTTAGATATTATTCAATAGCTATATAGATAGATTATTTAATCTTATTTAGAGGGGAGTATCTTTACTCTCTTTAAAAAAATATTTCTTTTTATACTAAAATATATCATTTTCTTATAATTTAAGGTATAATCTATATTAGAGGTTTTTTTATGCCTCTATATTTGGTAGATTGCTGTTTAATCTTGATTTTGCAGTAGAGTTTGTGTTTGAGTTTAAGGTGTTTGATAAAATTAATTTAAAGTTATTTTAAATGCCACGACTCAATAGTAATTGCTAATTTAGTTTATTTTACTGCACAATCTTGGTTTATAATAATTGGGGTAACTATTTAAATTAGGAGGAAAGTATGGCAGAGAAAAAATCTATGTCTTTAACAGTTAAAGTCTTAATTGGTATGGCTTTGGGTATTATTGTGGGGTTAGGAATTAACCTTTTGCATCTAAATGGTGCAGGTGGATGGATAAATACATATATAGTAAATGGACTATTTTTAATTGCTGGTAAGATGTTTGTTACTGCTTTAAAAATGTTAGTTGTTCCATTGGTTATATTCTCATTAATTACAGGTGTTATTGGTATTGGTGATATTAAAGCACTTGGTAAAGTTGGTGGTAAATCATTTGCTCTATATATGCTAACAACTGCTATTGCTATTGCTGTTGGTATTGGTATTGCAGCTTCTATTGGAATAGGCGAGGGTGTTCATATGAGCACAGAGGCAGCTTTTACAGCAAAAGAGGCACCAGCACTTAGTTCTGTATTGATAAATATTATTCCTAGCAACTTTATTAATGCTATGGCTCAGGGTAATATGTTACAGATTATATTCTTCTCTATACTTCTTGGTATATCAATTTTAATGGTGGGTAAAAAGGCTTTACCTGTTATAGAGTTAGTAGAGATTGGTAATGAAATTATGATGAAGATGGTAAATATAGTTATGGCAGTTGCTCCATATGCTGTATTTGCCTTACTTGCTAGAGCTATGGCAAATCTTGGTTTAGGTCTGTTAGCAGATTTAGCAGGATATGTTCTTGTCTTAATTGGTGCATTGATGATACATCTTTTTGTTACATTAATGACAATATTAAAGGTATTTTCTGGCAAAAGTCCAGCAATGTTCCTTAAAAAGATGAGAGAAACTCAAATTTTTGCATTTTCAACTTCAAGCTCAAATGCTACTATCCCTGTAACTCTTAGAACTGTAACAACAAGATTGGGTGTAGATAACTCTGTTGCTTCTTTTACAGTTCCATTTGGTGCTACTATAAATATGGATGGAACAGCAATTATGCAAGGTGTTGCAACTGTATTTATTGCTAATGCTTATGGTGTAGATTTAGGAATTGCAGGTTATTTAACAGTAATTTTAATGTCTGTATTGGCTTCTATTGGAACAGCAGGTGTTCCTGGTGTTGGTTTAATTATGCTATCTATGGTATTTACTCAAGTTGGTTTGCCAGTAGAGGGTATTGGACTTATATTAGGAGTTGATAGATTGCTAGATATGATTAGAACAGCTGTTAATGTATCGGGTGATGCTGCTGTTTCGGTTATAGTTGGTAAGAGTGAAGGTAAATTAGATGATGCTATCTATGATGACCCAAATGCTGGTATTCTTACAGATGATGAGTTAGATATACCAGATGAGGTAGAGCAAGAGTTAGCTGAAGTTATTCATAAGATAAAAGAGGAAGATTAGATTCTCTTTTTAAAGTAGCAAGGTTTCAACCCCTTCCTTGCTTATTTTAATTTTAAATGCTACTATTCTTAAAATATAATGCTTCAAAATCATTTACAATAATTTTATATTTTAACTTTCGCACTTAAATAATTAATATTTTATAGTGTTAATATACTAGAGCTTTTAAAGTAAAGTTTATTGCTCTTCTTTTTGGACCTTCAAATTTATTCGAGGCAATAGCCTAAATTAACTTTTTACCCCAAATAGACGCGAATAAATTCGCGTGTCTGTATTGTTTGAAATTTATTTTATTACTTAGCATAAGAATTTAACTTTTGCATTTAAATTCTTATTATCTATATTTGATAGAAAAGTTATGATAGATCTTGATATTGCATATTGAAATTTAAAAAATAAATAGTTCCTGTCAAGACATATGACAATTTTTCATCAAATGTTGTAATAGCACTGTTTACTTTAAAATTTTAGTTAAAATTAGGTGCGAAAGTTAAGTTTATATTTATAGATTTGATATATTGTTAGAGCCAATGGAGTAACTTTATTATGGTATCAATTAATATTTTTAAAGTTATATAGTGTTAATTGGTGTGGTAATAGTGTATGATAAAATTTTGCTTATAATAAATTTGTGGGTTTTAAAATTCTTAAATACTTTTTTAGAGTAGGGTAGCTACTCTATAGTTTTTAACATATCGCTAAATGCTTTTTCAAAAGCTTCTAGCCCCTCTTGAATTAACTCTTGATATATATCATCCATATTGATATTTGCATCATCTAATGCTTTAAAGTGTTGCTCAATTATATCGTTATCTATGGGGAGAGCCAACTTTCCTGCATATGGGTTTTTGCTATACTCTTCTATAGTTTCAATTGGTGCAGTATTGATACTGTGTTTTGCAACCAGATTTGTTATATAGTAATCTTTTTTTAAGCCTTGCTCTTCTTTTACTCCGGTGCTTGCAAATAGTGGTTTAATTGCTGGATTAAAGTTTTCATCTAAGAGGTTATATATTTTTGCAGCGTTAAGAATACCAGTTTTTGCACTCTCTATATTTGACTCTTTTAATTTGCTATCTAACTTTCTGTCAAATCTGCTAACAAATATACTTATAAC
>JALSPE010000035.1 GCA_026986085.1 Campylobacteraceae bacterium
CTATCTTGCTTTTGTTTAATTTCATAAAGAGCTTTTAAAAGTAGCAATCCTTCACTTACTTCATACTCTCTAAAGCCACTCTCTCTTTTAATTTTAAGCTTCATCTTTTATCCTTAAAATTGTAAATTTTTCAAAATCTTTGTTTTCATTTGGAAAATCGCTTCTATAGTGAGCTCCACGACTCTCTTCTCTTGCAATTGCCATTGCAGTAATTAGTGGTGCAAGTGTCAGGGCATTTCTAAACTCTAAAAATTCAACAAGCTCACTATTTGCTACTTTTGATTTATCTTTTATTCCTATTTTTTCAAACTTTAACTCTATGTTTTTTATCTCTTTAAATGCCGTCTCCAAAGAGCCTTTATCTCTTATTATTCCAACATTTTTAAACATTATATCGCCTAATCTATCTTTATACTCATAAAAATTTAACTCATTTTGCTTTGAAAAGATATTAGATATATTGTTTTGCTCCTCTTTTAGCCACTTGTCGCTTGGTTTGTTAAATTTAATCTCTTTTGAATATTTGGCACTATTTACCCCAGCCTCCATTCCAAAAGTAGTAATTTCGAGCAGCGAGTTTCCACCAAGTCTATTTGCTCCATGAACTTTAGAATTTGCAACTTCGCCAACTACAAAACATCCCTTTATGGTTGTGGCTTCATGATTGCTATTAACATCTACTCCACCCATTGTATAGTGAACTACAGGCTTTATTGGAATTAACTCTTTTGTTGCATCAACCCCTTCGTAAACTTCACACAACTTTAACTCTTGAGGCATACTCTCTTGTAAATGTTTACTATCAAGATGCCTTAAATCTAAAAATACCTCTTTGTTGTTTTGAATTTGCTCATAAACAGCCCTTGAGACTTCATCTCTTGGTGCAAGTTCATCTACAAAGCGTTCACTGTCACTATTTATCAAATATCCACCCTCTCCTCTTGCACTCTCGCTAATTAAAACCAAAGAGTCTCTTAATGCTGTTGGATGAAATTGAACAAACTCTAAACCACTAATCTCTGCTCCTGCTCTAAATAGAGCTACTACTCCATCACCTGTTGCAAAGTTTGCATTTGTAGTGTGATTGTGATAGATAGCCCCATATCCTCCCGTTGCAACAATTACACTCTTTGCCCAAATCTCTTTTAAATTACCACTATCTATATCTAAAAATATAGCACCCTTTGTTCTGTTATCTTCTACAATTAATCTTAAAAAGTTGTGGTTTTGAACTACTTTAATACCCTCTTTTAATATTTGGTCTATTAGTGTATGGGATATCTTTAAGCCTGTATAATCTTGTGCATAACATGCTCTATTTGCACTCGCCCCACCAAGTTTTCTTTGGGCAATAGATTTAATCGGCTCTTTTGCATTATCAATTCGGCTAAAATTTACTCCAATTTTTTCAAGATAAGAGATAGCATCAATTGCACCTTTGCACATCTTTTCTACCATCATATCATCTGCCAAACCTCTTGCGGCTTTTATTGTATCATTAATATGAGCTTCTATACTGTCACTATCAACATTTGCCAAAGCAGCATTTATACCACCTTGTGCCATAACAGTATGGCTATTTGTAATTGAGCCTTTTGTAACTATCAATACAGTAGCTCCACTTCTTTTAGCCATTAAAGCCGCACTCAAAGCTGCTCCACCACTACCAATTACCAATACATCTATACTACTCAAACAGACTCCTTTATTAACCCAAATTATACAACAGTAACATAAGTTATATTAAACTCAAATTATACAATAATATTGCCAATACTGCTTGTGTTGTGGGTCTTTGTGATTTATATTGTATAATTTAGGTTAAGTATTACTGCACCAACTAAGATGGGAGTTAATAGAGTAGTAACTAGTGGGTTTAATCGTTTATATATTATAGCTCTTACATAACTCTAAAATGCATATATAGTTATGCAAAAAATATTTTAGTAAAAAAGAGAAGGGTTACTCCTCTTCTTGGGCACTTATATCTTTTAGCTTAATTTTTTTAGGGTCTAGCATTCCTGTTCCAACTGGAACTAAACGACCAATTACAACATTCTCTTTTAAATCTTCTAATCTATCTACTGCTCCCGAAATTGATGCTGATGTAAGAACTTTTGTTGTATCTTGGAATGAAGCCGCAGAAATTATACTATCGGCACCAACTGCTGCTCTAGTAATTCCAACTAAAACTGGTTCTGCAATTGCTGGTCTTCCACCTCTTCTTAATATATTTTTATTCTCTTCTACAAATCTTACACGAGATATTAAATCACCTTCAATAAATTTAGTATCTCCACTCTCAACAATTTTTACCTGTCTTAACATTTGAGATACTACTATCTCAATATGCTTATCTGAAATATTAACCCCTTGACGACGATAAACTTGTTGAACTTCTGAAACTATATGCTCATAAAGTGCCTTCTCTCCTAGTGCCTCAAGAAGGTCATGGCTAGATACAATACCATTAGTCAAATGCTCTCCTGTATGAACATAATCACCTTCTTGAACAAGTATCTCTTTACCTTTATCAACAATATACTCTACTTCTCTTTCACCATTTACAATATATAGTCTCTCTTTACCACGAATCATTTTCCCAAATCTAATAGTTCCATCAATCTTGGCAATAAGTGCTATATCTTTAGGGCGTCTTGCTTCAAATAATTCACTAACTCTTGGAAGACCACCTGTAATATCACTAGATTTTATAGCTGCTTTTGCTTTTTTAGCTAAAATATCTGCTTCGTGAACCTCTGCACCCTCTTGAACAAAAATAGAAGTTTTAGGCTCTAATTGATACTTAATTATCTCTCCACTCTCTCCTGCTAGAATAATTGCTGGTTTAAAGCTAGATGCTATATACTCATTTAGAGTCAATCTAGTCTCTCCTGTAACTTCATCATATTGCTCAGATGCTGTTACTCCTGGAATAATATCTTCAAACTTAACAACTCCACCCTTTGTAGCAATAATTGGGTCTGTGTATGGATCCCACTCTGCAATTACTACTTTTGATTTATCTTTAGGAGAGCAAATTAGGTCGCCTTTTTCAACTTCTGTTCCAGCACCAGCATTGATAATAGAGCCTCTTGATATATAGTGTCTTGCAGCTTCACGATTCTCTTTATCTACAATTACTGCAAATAATCCTTTTTCATCTACCTCTTCACCCTCTTTTATATCAACATTAGATTTTAAATAATCTCCTTCAAGTAAGAAGTAATGAAGTGTTCCTTTTGCATCTGCTTTAACCTCTTGAGTAATAGGGCGTCCATCTTCAACTTTTAGCTCTGCTGCATATGGAATATCTAAAGGTATAGACCAAATCTCTTTAATAACATCAGCTATAGAGTCATCTTTTTTAAGTTTTTGACCATCTTTTTTAGAGATAAATAGTTTACCTTCAATATTACCAGAGACACCAGCTAACTCCATCTCTTTAGATACATCTGATTTTCTTAACTTATACTCAACTTCATCTTTTTTACCCTTTAGAGTTAAAATAACTTCATCGTGGGTATTTCTAATAGTTAGAACTCCATCAAACAGAGCTTTAATTTTAGGCTCTACAAGTAAAATACCAGCATTTCTACGGTTTGCAACAATTAGAGTTCCATCTTTTCTATTATATGTATTTAAGTTATAGTATCTAATAAATCCCTCTTTAGATGCTATAATTTGGCTCTCTTCTTTACCTGCAGTTGCTGCTCCACCTGTATGGAATGTTCTAAGAGTAAGCTGAGTTCCTGGTTCTCCAATAGATTGTGCTGCTACAACACCAACTGCCTCACCTGGTTTAACCAATCTATTCTCAGCCATATTTAATCCATAACATTTAGCACAAATACCTTTTGTTACTTTACATGTTGCTGCACTTCTAATTGTTACAGATTGAATCATAGCTTCACTAATTATTTTTGCCTCTTCTTCTCCAATTAGTGTTCCACTAGGAAGTAAAATCTCATTATTTACAGGGTCTATTACATCTTTAATTAACACTCTACCATAAGCTCTATCGCCAATAGACTCAATTAGCTCATTACCAACCATAATGTCTGTTACTTCAATACCTTCATGTGTTCCACAATCATCCATTACAACTTTTATATTTTGTGCAACATCTATTAGTTTTCTTGTTAAGTAACCAGCATTTGCTGTTTTAAGAGCTGTATCTGCAAGACCTTTTCTTGCACCGTGAGTTGAAATAAAGAATTCAAGAACATTTAATCCTTCACGGAAGTTAGAGGTAATTGGTGTTTCAATAATTGAACCATCAGATTTTGCCATTAGTCCCCTCATTCCTGAAAGCTGTCTAATTTGAGATGCTGAACCCCTAGCACCTGAATCTGCCATCATATATACTGAGTTAAATCCATTTTTATCCTCTTTAATTAACTTCATTAGCGCATCGGCAATTTTATTATTTGCATCTGTCCAGATATCAATAATTTTGTTATATCTCTCTTGATCTGTAAGCAAACCAGCACCATACTGCTTTTGAACTTCAATTACTGAATTTTTAGCTTCTGTAACAATTTTCTCTTTTTCATCTGGAACTTTAATATCATCAATAGATATAGAAACACCTGTTTTTGTTGCATACTCAAAACCTAAGTTTTTAAGTCTATCTAAAAATGATGCTGTCTCTTTTACTCCACCAATTTTATATACATAATCAACCAAATCTGCAATATCTCTTTTCTTCATAATCTTATTCCAGTAATGCTCTGGAACAAAATCTGGTATAATAGATTTAAGAATCATTCTACCAGCTGTTGTAGTTACAATTTGACCCTCTATAAGTGTTCTAACTCTTGCATTTATATCAAGAGTTTGTTGCTCAATAGCAATAAAAATCTCATCTACATTTGAAAATAGTTTATGTTCACCCCTAACTTCGCTCTTCTCTAATGTTAAGTAGTATAAACCTAAAATCATATCTTGAGATGGAATTGCAATTGCCCTACCAGATGCTGGAAGCAAAATATTCATAGAGCTTAACATTAATATTTTCGCTTCTGCTATAGCTTCATCAGATATAGGCACATGCACAGCCATTTGGTCACCATCAAAGTCGGCATTAAATGCCGCACAAACTAATGGATGTAACTGAATTGCTTTTCCATCAATTAATTTTGGATGGAAAGCTTGAATTGAGAGTTTATGAAGTGTAGGCGCACGGTTAAGCATTACAGGATAACTCTCAACAACTTCTTCTAAACACTCCCAAACTTCATTTGTCTGTTGCTCTATTAATTTTTTAGCAGCTTTAAGAGTAGAAGCGTATCCTTCATTTTCTAATTTTGCCATTAAGTGTGGCTTAAATAGTTCTAATGCCATTTTTTTAGGCAATCCACACTGATCCATTTTTAAATCTGGACCAACAACAATAACAGAACGACCAGAGAAATCTACCCTTTTACCAAGTAAGTTTTGTCTAAAACGACCCTGTTTACCCTTGATAATTTCACTTAAACTCTTTAATGGTCTTTTATTTGCACCCTTAACAGAGTTGCCTCTTCTACCATTATCAAATAGAGCATCAACCGACTCTTGTAACATTCTCTTTTCGTTTCGAACAATAATCTCAGGCGCATTAAGTTCAACTAGTCGTTTTAATCTTTGGTTTCTGTTGATTACTCTTCTGTATAGGTCATTAACATCACTAACTGCAAATTTTCCACCATCTAAACTTACAAGTGGTCTTAAATCTGGTGGAAGAACTGGTAGATAAGTTAGCATCATCCATTCAGGATTGTTTCCAGAATCTAAAAATGCTTCAATAACTTTTAATCTCTTAATTATTGTCTTCTTCTTTGCAACAGCTTTTGTATTTTTAATATCCTCTTTTAACTGTAGCATAATATCAACCAAATCAAGCTCACCCAAAAGCTCTTTAATTATCTCTCCACCCATTCTTGCATCAAAGCCATTGTGTGCAAAATATTTATTTAAGTGTTGATACTGCTCTTCATTTAAAACATCATACTTAGCAACTGGATTCCCACCTTCGCTATCGTAACTAGCATCACCTGGGTTTTTTACAATATATGCTTCATAATATAAAACCCGTTCTAAATCTTTCATTTTAATATTTAAAAGTGTTCCTATACGGCTAGGGAGTGAACTAACATACCAAATGTGTGCAACAGGAGCAACAAGCTCTATATGCCCCATTCTATTTCTTCTAACTTTAGAGCTAGTTACTTCAACACCACACTTTTCGCATACAACACCTTTATAACGCATCTTTTTATATTTTCCACAAATACACTCATAATCTCTAATTGGTCCAAATATTTTTGCACAAAATAGACCATCTCTTTCTGGTTTAAGTGTTCTATAGTTTATAGTTTCTGGCTTTTTAACTTCTCCAGAACTCCAAGATAAAATTCTCTCTGGAGATGCAACACGAAGTTGCAGTGCTTCAATATCTTTTGGTCGCTCTTGAGCGTTTGAATCGATTGGAACTAAATTCTCTAAATAACTATTGCTCATCTTCACCCTCTTCTTTCTTTGTGTATAATTCTACATCTAAGCCTAATGCTTGTAACTCTTTTGTTAGAACAAACATTGTCTCTGGAATACCAGATGCCGGAACTGGCTCACCTCTTGTAATTGCTCTGTATGCTCTAGCACGCCCCTCAACATCATCCGATTTAATTGTAAGCATCTCTTTAAGAACATGAGATGCACCATAAGCTTCCAATGCCCAAACTTCCATCTCTCCAAATCTCTGACCACCAAATAGTGCTTTACCACCAACTGGCTGTTGAGTAACTAAAGAGTATGGACCAGTAGATCTAGCGTGAACTTTCTCATCAACTAAGTGGTGTAGTTTAAGCATATACATATAACCTACATTTACACGCTCTTTAATCTTTTCACCAGTTTTTCCATCATAAAGAGTCATCTTACCATCGCTATCTATTTTTGCCAATTCAAATAGTTTTGCAAACTCTTCTTCATTTGTTGATTCAAACGGTGTTACTGCAAATTTAACTCCTTTTGACCAATCTCTAGCATAATCCAAAAGCTCATCATCACTCATCTTATCTAATTCCGCTTGTGCCTTCATAAGTTTAGCAGTATATGCAATATCTTTCATTTTGGCTCTTAATTGCTCTACAAAATCTTTCTGTTTACTCTCAAAAATATCTTGAATTTGCTTTCCAAGTTTTTTACCAATTAAACCTAAATGAACCTCTAGTATCTGTCCAATATTCATACGAGATGGAACTCCTAGTGGGTTAAGAATTAAATCAACTGGTGTTCCATCTTCCATATATGGCATATCGATTTCAGGCACAATATTAGATACAATACCTTTATTTCCGTGACGACCTGCCATCTTGTCACCAACTTTAATCTTTCGTTTAGTTGCTACATAGACTTTTACAACTTTGGTTACACCATTTGGTAAAATGTCATCTTTATCTAAAATTGAGAGTTTCTCTTCATGCTCTTCTTTAAGTTTTTTCTTTTGAGATAAGAAACTGTTTTTCAATCTGTCATACTCTTTTTGTGCCTCTTTAGAGTATGATTTAACCAAACCTCTTAGAGCAAATCTATTCACTTTTTCGATTAACTCTTTTGGCACTTTGCTCCCAGCTTTAAACTCTTGCTCTTCAACTACTGTATCTTCTACCAACTCTTGTTTAGATAGATATGAGATAATTTGCAATACCTCTTCTTGATCAATCATCAATAGACTATCGTGATGAGCTTTCTCTACTCTTGCTTTCTCTTCTTCGTAAGCTTTTGTAGCTCTAGCATCTCTTGGGTAACCTTTTTTTGTAAATATTTTAACATCTACAACAACACCTTCCATCGAGGCTGGTGCATATAGTGATTTATTTACAACATGTCCTGCTTTGTCACCAAAAATAGCACGAAGTAGTCTCTCTTCTGGAGTTGGTTTAATTTCACCTTTTGGAGAGACTTTACCTACTAAAATCATTCCAGGCTTAACATATGTTCCAATCTTTACAATACCACTCTCATCTAAGTGAGTCAATTCATTCTCTCTAACATTTGGAATAGCTCTTGTAATCTCTTCTGTTCCATGTTTTATTTCACGAGCCTCAACCTCTTTTTCATATATATGAAGTGATGTAAAGGTATCCTCTTTTATCAATTTTTCAGACAGAACAATAGCATCCTCATAATTATAACCATTCCAAGGCATAAATGCTACAAGAATATTTTTACCAAGAGATAATTCACCCTTATCAAAACTTGGACCATCTGCTATAACTTGACCTTTTTGAACAAAATCCCCTTCATTTACAACAGGAACTTGATGAAATGCAGTATTTTGGTTTGTTCTAATATTCTTCTCTAATCTATAGTAATCTATAAATACACCACTCTCATCTTCACCAATTATATATATATTTTCTGCATCTACCTTCTCAACTTTTCCAGCTCTTTTGGCTTTAATAGCTTCCCAAGCATCACGACCAGCGATAGCTTCCATACCAGTTCCTACCATTGGAGCTTCATTCCAAATTAGAGGAACTGCTTGTCTCTGCATGTTTGAACCCATCAATGCACGGTTTGCATCATCGTGTTCTAAAAATGGAATTAAAGATGCAGCTGCACCACTAACCATTGTAGGAGCAAGGTCAATTAAATCAACTTTGCTAGACTCTTGAAGCCCGATATTTCCATTTAATCTTGCTTCTATCAATTCATCTACAATATATCCATTTTCATCAACTTTTGTAGAAGCTGGTGCTATTACTTTATCTTCTTCTTGTGTTGCTGTAATATATACAATCTCATCGGTTACTTTTTTATCTTTAACAATTTTATAAGGAGCTTCTATAAATCCATGCTCATTAACTTTAGCATAAGAAGCCATTGTATTAATAAGACCAATGTTTTGCCCCTCTGGAGTCTCTATTGGACATATTCTTCCATAATGTGTTGGGTGAACATCACGAACTTCAAATCCAGCTCTCTCTTTAACTAAACCACCCTCACCTAATGCAGATAATCTTCTTTTGTGTGTAATTTCAGACAGAGGATTTGTTTGATCCATAAATTGAGACAACTGTCCAGATGAAAAAAACTCTAAAACAGTATTTGTAATCATTTTAGAGTTGATTAAATCATGAGGCATAAGCTCATCTATTGAGCCACTTATTGTTGTCATCTTATCTTTAATAGCTTTTTGCATCTTTAAGAGACCATTGTGCAACTCGTTACCCAATAACTCTCCAATTGCTCTAATTCTTCTATTTCCTAGATGATCTCTATCATCTATATGACCAATACCTTTTTTAACTTTAATAAGATATTTAAGGGTGCTTATAATATCTTGATTAGTTAATACAGCAAGGTATTCAGGAATGTTAAGAGCTAATTTATGGTTCATTTTCATACGACCAACTTCTGTTAAATCATATCTCTCAGGGTCAAAGAATAGCTGTCTTAAAAACTCTTTTGCAGCTTCAGGAGTTACTGGTTCACCTGGTCTCATAACTTTGTGAACACGAATTATAGCCAAAGTATTCTCATCATCAATATCTTCACTCTGTCTTAATAGTCTTAAACTCTCTTGCTCTGCTGCAAATGCTTTTATTATAGAAGCATCACTCTCTGGAGCTAAATCATCAGCTATCTCAAATTTGTCAATCCCTAACTCAATAATTCGCTTTAATCTATTCTCATCAAGTTGTGATACAGAATCAAAAATAACTTCACCTGTTTCACTATCGAAAATTGGCTTAGCAAGATATCTATCCATTAAAGTCTCTAGAGGATACTCAAGATATTCCAATCCTTCCTCTTGCAGTTGTGCCAATCTCTTTTTTGACAATCTTTTACCAGCTGCAATAATAACATTACCATCTGCATCTTTGATATCACTCTCAACTCTACCTTTAAATCTAGTAGGGTCAAATTTAACTAAAAATCTGTTATCTTTTACTATAATTTCTTGAGTCGGATAGAATAGTTTAATTATATCCTCTTTAGAGTAACCAATAGCTCTTAAAAATATAGTTACTGGTATCTTTCTTCTTTTATTAATTCTAACAAATAGAACATCTTTTGCATCATATTCAAAATATAACCAACTACCTCTATTTGGGATAATTTGAGCAGAGTATATCAATTTATTAGCTGTAGTTTTAGACTCATCTACTTTAAAGATAACACCAGGACTTCTATGAAGTTGATTAACAATAACTCTTTCAACACCATTTACAATAAATGATGTTCTATCAGTCATTAAAGGTATATCTCTAACAAATATATTTTGAGTCTTCTCCTCTTTTATATCTAATTTTTCGCCTGTTTTTTCATCTCTGTTCCATATAATTAAACTAATTTTTAACTTTAGTGATACAGAATATGTTATACCTCTATCCATACACTCTCTTACTGTATATTTAGGTAGAATTACTTCACTACCTCTATACTCAAGTGTAATACGATTTTGTTGATCATGCACAGGAAATGCAGCTTTAAATGTCTTTTCAATTATACTTTGAGACCTATCTTTACTATGAGCCATTAAAAAGTTATCATAGCTACTTTGTTGTAGTTGTAAAAGATTTGGAATCTCAATCTCTCTTGGTGTTTTTGAATAATCAATTCTTAATCTGTTTCCAGAATGTAGGGAGTTTAGCATTTTTCAACCTTATATAAAGTGTTTGTGCTCGTTTTGGGAGTATGGTAGCCTTAAATAGGGCTAAAGATAGACAATTAGTAAACATTCTAATGCAATTGGCTATATTTAGCCCTCTATATCAACACAATATGTTAAATTAAAGCCATACTCCCCAGTAAAAAGCTTTTTCGCTAGTGATACACAAATAAACTATAAATTTTATAGCTTATTTGTAAATCTCTAAAATAGAAAGTTGATGCATTGAGCTTATTTAAGCTCAACAGATGCACCAGCCTCTTCAAGTTGTTTTTTAAGCTCTTCAGCTTCTTCTTTAGCAACACCCTCTTTAATAACAGATGGAGTCTCTTCAACTGCAGCTTTAGCCTCTTTAAGACCAAGACCAGTAATTGCTCTAACTGCTTTAATAACATTAATTTTTTTAGCACCAGCAGCTGTAAGAACAACATTAAACTCAGTTTGCTCATCAGCAGCAGCACCAGCACCAGCATCTCCAGCAGCAGCAACAACAGTAGCTTGAGCTGATACTCCAAATTTCTCTTCAAACTCTTTTACAAGCTCTGAAAGCTCTAAAACACTTAGGTTAGAGATATACTCTAATACATCTTCTTTACTAATAGCCATTTTCTATCCTTATAATAATATAATAATTTTCTCAATTTAGGCAAAAATATGCCAAACTCACAACTTATGCCTCTTCTTCTTTTTTCTTTCTAAGTGCATCAAGCCCAATCGTAAAGTTACGAACTGGAGCTTGCCACACATTAAGAAGCATACCAATAAGCTCATCACGGCTTGGCAATTTAGCCATAGCCATAATAGTAGCTAAATCAACTGCTTTACCTTCAAGTGCACCAGATTTAAGTTCAAAACTCTTAAACTCAGTAGCTGCTTTATCGGCAGTTTTACAAGTAGAGATTTGATCTTCACCCCACACAACAAGGTTAGTATCTTTTAGTTCTAAACCTTCGATACCAGCATTTTTCAGAGCCAACATAGTAAGTTTGTTTTTTACAACTTTTACATGAGCATCATTTTCGGCCGCCATTTGGCGAACAGATTCAAGCTCATGACAAGTCATACCTTTATAATCACAAATTACTATTGCATTTGACTCAGAAAAAGCAGTTGTAAGCTCACTTACAAATTGCTCTTTATCTGCTCTTGTCATTTTTTCTCCTTTCAGACCTCTCAAAAAGGGCTACTTAAAATTAAGTAGTGCCAAAAAGCCAAATTAAATCTTACGACCCCTTTTATCTTCAGTCTAAGATAAATTATTTATATATTACTTTATTTCCATTAACTCTTGAGTATCAAGATTAACTGATGGACTCATAGTTAAAGATAGTGCACCAGATTGAATATATCTACCCTTTGCACTAGCAGGTTTTAATTTATTAATTTTTTCAATAAATACTCTTAAATTCTCTTCAATTTGCTTTTCATCAAAACTAACTTTACCAATACCAGCGTGAATATTACCTTTTTTATCTGTTCTAAAATTAACTTGTCCACCTTTTGCATTTTTAACAGCTTCTGCAACATTTGGTGTTACTGTTCCAACTTTTGGGTTAGGCATTAAACCTTTTGGTCCCAAAACTCTTGCAACACGACCAAGAACACCCATCATATCTGGTGTAGCAATAACTACATCAAAGTTGATATTACCCTCTTGAATCTCTTTTAATAACTCATCATCACCAATAATATCTGCACCAGCCTCTTTTGCCTCATCTATTTTAGCATCTTTTGCAAAAACAGCAACAGTAACTTTTTTACCAGTTCCGTGTGGTAATACTACTGATGATCTTAACATTTGGTCTGCATGTCTAGGATCTAAGTTAAGATTTAATGCAACCTCTACAGTTTCATCAAATTTAGCTGATTTAAGATCTTTTATGGTCTTAACTGCCTCTTGTATAGAGTAGTTTTTCTCTCTATCTATCTTTTCTAATAGTGCTTGTTTTCTTTTACTTACTTTTTTCGCCATTATTATCTCCGCGTTATATTTGCTCCCACTTATTTGTCTGAAATTAGACTAAATTAATTAATATCTATAGTGGTAATTAGATATTAACTCTCTACCTCAATACCCATACTTCTGCAACTACCTTCAATAATTTTAGCAGCTTGCTCTCTGTCGTTAGTATTTAGATCTTCAATTTTTAAATCAACAATTTTTAAAATTTGATCATGAGTTAGTTTTGCAACTTTATTTAAAAGTGGATTATCACTACCTTTTTTAATACCAGCCTCTTTCATGATTAAATCAGTTGCTGGTGGTTGCTTAGTTACAAATGTAAAACTTCTATCACTGTAAACTGTAATTTCAACAGGAATTTTAAATCCCATTTTATCTTTAGTTTTTTCATTAAATGCTTTACAAAACTCCATAATATTAACACCACGCTGACCAAGTGCTGGACCAACTGGTGGTGATGGATTAGCTTGACCAGCTGGAATCATTAATTTGAATTTTTCAGCTACTTTTTTAGCCATTTTATTTCCTTTTTATTAATTTAAATTATCTTCTCAACTTGCGAATAGAGAATTTCAACAGGTGTATTTCTACCAAAAATAGAGACATTTAATTTTAACTTGCCATGATCTAAATCATACTCTTCTACTACCCCAGTAAAGTTTGCAAATGGTCCTTCATTAATACGAACCATTTCACCCTTTTCAAAATCTATTTTAGGACGAGGAGGAGCTTTATGCTCCATCTTCTCTAAAATAACATCGATGTCTGATTGGTTTAATGGAGTAGGAGTTTTTTGTTCACCAATAAATCTAGATACCTTAGGTAGAGATTGGATCTTGTGCCAAAGCCCTGTATCTAAATCTATATGAGCAAAAACATAACCTGAGTAGAGTGATCTCTCGGTAATTTTTTTCTCTCCATTTTTAACTTCGATAACCTCTTCTGTTGGAACAACAATTTGCTCGATTTTATCCTCTAGTCCATAGTCAATAGCCATCTGTTCGATTGCTCTTTTAACTGCTCTTTCGCTTCCTGCATATGTTTGAATAGCATACCATTGATGTGCCATACAATTAACCTTTTAGAGATGTCTCTACTATAAAAGACATTAACATATCTACAAGTGCTAAATATGCAGCAATAACAGCCACAACAATTATAACAGCAATAAAAGCTTGCTTAACTTGAACTTTAGTTGGAAAAATAACCTTCTCTAACTCTTTTTTTGCATCTTTAACAAAATCTATTACTTTGCTCATTTATCTACCTTTTCTGGCAGGCCAAGAGGGACTCGAACCCCCGACACCTGGTTTTGGAGACCAGTGCTCTACCAACTGAGCTATTGGCCTATTAAATAGTAAACATAAAGAGGAGAAACTTAAAGCTTCATCTCTTTATGAGTTGTATGTTTTTTACACCACTTACAATACTTTTTAAGTGCAAGTTTTTCAGTAGTGTTTCTCTTATTCTTAGTTGTGTGATAGTTTCTTCTTGTGCACTCTTCACAACCTAGATGAACTGTTTCTCTCATTTTTTCTCCAATGTAATTGGTAGAGGGAAAACCCTACTACTCAATAATTTTAGTTACAACACCAGCACCAACAGTTCTACCACCTTCACGGATAGCGAATCTTGTTCCATCTTCTAGTGCAATTGGTGCGATCAATTCAACATTAATTTTAACATTATCACCTGGCATAACCATTTCAGTTCCCTCAGGAAGTGTAACAGAACCAGTTACATCTGTTGTTCTTACATAAAATTGTGGTCTATAGTTGTTAAAGAATGGAGTGTGTCTACCACCCTCTTCTTTAGTTAGAACATAAACTTCTGCCTCGAATTTAGTATGAGGTGTAATAGAACCTGGCTTACAAAGAACCATACCTCTTTGAACTGCCTCTTTAGCTGTTCCACGAAGTAAGATACCAGCATTATCACCAGCTTCTCCACAATCCATCTCTTTTCTAAACATCTCTACACCAGTAACAGTAGTTTTTTGTGTATCTTTAAGACCAACAATTTCTACCTCTTCACCAACGCAAATTTTACCTCTATCTATTTTACCAGTAACAACTGTTCCTCTTCCTTGAATAGAGAAGATATCTTCGATAGGCATTAAGAATGGCTTATCAGTATCTCTCTCTGGAGTTGGGATATAGTTATCAACTTCATCCATAAGTTTAAGAATTTTTTCTGACCACTCACCAATTTGACCTTTTTTAGCCTCTTCAAGCGCTTGGAATGCAGAACCAGCTACGATTGGAGTATCATCACCTGGGAATTCATACTCAGATAGAAGCTCTCTAACTTCCATTTCAACCAATTCTAACATCTCTTCTTTATCTTCATCATCTAGTTGATCTTCTTTATTTAAGAATACAACGATGTATGGAACACCAACTTGGCGAGATAGTAGAATATGCTCTCTAGTTTGTGCCATTGGACCATCAGTCGCAGCAATAACAAGAATTGCACCATCCATTTGTGCAGCACCTGTAATCATGTTTTTAACATAGTCTGCGTGACCTGGACAGTCAACATGAGCATAGTGTTTATTTTCTGTTTCATACTCAACATGAGAAGTAGCAATTGTAATTCCTCTTTCTCTCTCTTCTGGAGCATTATCGATTTGATCATAATCCATAAATGCAGATTCATTTTTAGTAGCAAGTACAGCTGTAATTGCAGCAGTTAATGTTGTTTTACCATGGTCAACATGACCGATTGTACCAATGTTTACATGTGGTTTGGTACGCTCAAATTTTTCCTTAGCCATTTGTTTCTCCTAGCTTTTTTTAATTACGGGTGGGATTATATCTAAAATTACTTAAAAGTTTAACCTAAGTAAACTTTTATAATATCTAATTTAAGATATATCTACACACTAAGCAGATGGACAAGACTTTAACTTATTTTAGTTAAACTCCTGTCCATCACGCTGGAGCCCAGAAGCGGATTTGAACCGCCGACCTCTTCCTTACCAAGGAAGTGCTCTGCCCCTGAGCTATCTGGGCAACTCAATTTAAATTTGGGTTTAATATACACTTTTTTACACTAAAATAGAGAAATAGTATAAAAAAATATACAATAAAATTTTTAGAATTTGACCGAATTGAGATTGAGCTGTTGAATACTAACAACAAATGTTTATAGTAAGAAAACTCAGCTCCCAGTTTATGGAGCGGGTGACCGGATTCGAACCGGCGACAACTTGCTTGGAAGGCAAGAGCTCTAGCCAGCTGAGCTACACCCGCAGTTATAAGTTATGGTGGTGAGTGGAAGATTCGAACTTCCGAAGGCGAAAGCCAGCAGATTTACAGTCTGCCCTCGTTGGCCACTTGAGTAACTCACCAAGTCTTATATTACTGGTCAAACACTGATAAAAATGGAGCTGGTGATGGGACTCGAACCCGCGACCTGCTGATTACAAATCAGCTGCTCTAGCCAACTGAGCTACACCAGCACTCCGAACACATTCTTAAAATGTGAGTGCAATTATACAAAAGAAAACTTAAACAATTATTAAATAATTTAAAAAATAGATAAAAAAGAGTGTTTTATATATTTATTAAGCTCTAACTGTGCAATAAGGTATTAATTAAATTTATAGCATCAAGCAGAAAATTTATAAAGAATATTTACCATTTAATAATCAATTTTTTGCATAACTCAATAAAAAAGTATATTTTAATGATAGATCTTTTGCATCTTTTATTATTTCTGATA
>JALSPE010000036.1 GCA_026986085.1 Campylobacteraceae bacterium
AGCAAAAAGATATAAGCTAAAGGGAATAATTAAAATGAAAGAGATAACACTAGAGACAACGGTAGCCGATTTACTAAACAATTATGATGGTATGAAAGATACTCTAATATCTATAAATCCAAAATTTAAAAAATTAAATAACCCGATTTTAAGACGAACACTAGCAAAGTTGGCAACAGTAAAACAAGCAGCAATTATTGGAGGGATGGAGCCTATTGAGTTACTAAATAGGCTTAGAGAGTCTGTTGGTCAAGAACCTTTAAGTGTAGAAGATAGCTCTAATATCAAAAAAAATATTACAAAACCAAGCTGGGTAGATGAGACAAAAATTGCCCTAACATTTGATGCCAATGAGATATTAGATAAAGATAAAAACCCATTAGCAGAGGTAAACAGAGCTTTAAAAAGCTTAAATAACAATGAGATTATAGCCTTAAAATCAGACTTTATGCCAGAGCCTTTAATAGATGAATTTCTTAAACAAGGCAAAAAAACTTATACAAAAGAGATAAATGAGAGTGAATATATAACTTATATAACTCAATAAGCTTTTTTCTATCTTTTTAGATACCTAAGTAGCATCTATTTTTTTAAATTTATGTTATGGTTTATTAAACACAAATTATGTAATAGAAATAAACAAACTAGTAATTGTATTGCATAATAAAAGGATATGTCATGTTTAATAAAAGTGAAAAGAAGATAATTTTAGAAATTGCAAAAGATGCTATAAAAGAGGCTATTTTAGGTATTAAGATAATAGATAGGGATAGATTAATTCAAAGTTACCCATTTTTAAAAGAGGAGGGGGCTGTATTTGTTACAATTAATGAGTTTAACTCTCTAAGAGGATGTATTGGCTCTTTAGTAGCTTATAGAAGTTTAATAGATGATATTATATCTAATGCAAAATCAGCAGCACTTAATGACCCAAGATTTAAGCCAATATCTAAAGATGAATTGGATAATTTAGAGGTAGAGGTATCTATTTTAACCCCACCTGTAAAGGTAGAATATAGAAATATAGAGGATTTAAAGAGTAAGATTGAACCAAGTGTAGATGGAGTAATATTGGAGCATAATGGATATAGAGCTACCTATCTTCCATCTGTATGGGAGCAACTTGGAGATTTTGACTTATTTTTTGACTCTCTTTGTCAAAAGGCAGGATTGAGTGGTAACTGCTTGTTAAATCACCCAACAATATATAAATATCAAGCTGTAAAGGTTCAAGATGAGTAGTTTTAGCAACCTATACAGAGAGGAAAAAGATAAAATTGTATGCCAACTTTGCCAACACTACTGCCACTTAAAAGATGGGCAAATTGGCGTTTGTGGGGTGAATAAAAATGAGGGTGGAAAATTACTAAATTTAGTATATGGGAAGATAAGTGCCATAAATTTAGACCCCATAGAGAAGAAGCCACTATACCACTTTTTACCATCTAGCAACTCTTTATCAATTGGAACGGTTGGCTGTAATTTTAAGTGTCCATTTTGTCAAAATTGGCAAATTTCTCAAACTTCAAATTTAGAAGGCAGTTACAGTGTAACTCCTCAAGAGTTGGTAAATATTGCCATTGAAAATGGAGCTAAAAGTATATCTTACACATATAATGAACCAACTATCTTTTGGCCTTTTGCTAAAGATGTTGCTATATTAGCAAAAGAGGCTGGGTTAAAAAATGTTTTTGTATCGAATGGGTTTGAGAGTAAAGAGGTAATAGAAGATGCAAAAGGTTTACTAGATGCATTTAATATAGACTTAAAATCATTTAATAAAGATTACTACAAAAAAAGCCTAAAGGGTAATTTAGATGGTGTATTAGATACTATTAAAAGAGTTGCAAGTAGTGGCTTTTGGTTAGAGATTACAACACTAATAGTTCCTGAGGTTAATGACTCTGATAAAGAGTTAGAGCAGATAGCTAAATTTATTAGCTCAATTGATAGAGATATACCTTGGCATATAAGTGCCTTTCATCCAGATTATAAAGAGATAGATAAAGAGGCAACACCTGTTGAGAGATTAAAAAAAGCGTATAAAATAGGTAAAGATGTTGGTTTAAATTATGTATATATTGGAAATATATTAGATGATGGAGTTACTAGATGCCCAAATTGTGGCGAAGAGTTAATTAAAAGGGTTGGATTTAGTGTAGTTGAGAATAGATTAATAGATGGTGCTTGTTTTAAGTGCAAAACTAAAATTGCAGGAGTTTGGAGATGAGTATAAGAGAAGCTGTAAATGCTGGAGCTTTCTATCCAGCTAAAAAAGAGGAGATAGATAATCTAATAGATTATTTTAATAACTCTACAAAAGATAGAGATGAGAGTATAAAAGATATTAAACCAAAGGCTATTATCTCACCACATGCAGGTTATGTATATAGTGGATTTGGAGCAAATTTAGCACATAAAGCTTTGGCTAAAAGTGGTGCAAGAAGGGTGGTTGTAATTGGTCCTAGCCACTATGTGGCATTTAACGGAATTAGTGGTAGCTATTTTGATGAGTATGAGACACCTTATGGTAATTTAAAAATAGATTTAGAGTATCTAAATATTATGAGTAAACACTTTAATATAGGTTTTATCAAAGAGGCTCACAATAGAGAGCATAGCACCGAGACGCAAATGCCTTTTATAGCCAAGTATCAACCAGAAGTTAAAGTTATAGAGTTGATATACTCACAAATTGACTATAAAGAGTTGGCTAAAGTTGTTGAGTGGTTATTATCAGATAGCTTAACTACAGTTGTTATAAGTAGCGATTTAAGCCATTTTCACGATTTGAAAAGAGCAGAGTTTTTAGACTCTATATGTATTAATGGTGTAAGTAAATTAGATATAGATATATTAGATATTGGTTGCGAAGCGTGTGGAATAACAGGTATAAAAGCAGTAATTGCAAGTGCTAAAGAGTTAAATTTAAAAAGTAAAATATTAGATTACTCAACAAGTGCAGATGTAACTAATGACAAGAGTAGGGTTGTTGGATATATGAGTGCACTTTTTTATAGCATTCAATAAAAGAGTATATATAAAACACCAATGATTTGCGTGTTTGGATGGTTTGAAATTAGTTTTTAGTGTTTAACCCAACTTAGTCAAAACAATTAGTCAATATTTTACAAGTTAAATGTTAAAAGTTTAGGTAGAATATAGAAAAAAGGTTATAGATGGAGTTGGATAGTATTGCACTTTTGGTGCTTTTTTTTAGTGGATTAATGGCTGGGTTTGTGGATTCTATTGCTGGGGGTGGGGGTATTATTACCCTACCTGCTCTTTTGGCTGTGGGGATACCACCTCATGAGGCTTTGGCTACCAATAAGCTACAAAGCTCTTTTGGCTCTTTTACTTCTGCTTTTAACTATGCAAGATTAGGGCTTATGAAGCCAAAAGAGTTAATTGTAGGAATTGTTTTTACATTTATAGGCGCTGCTATTGGGGCAATTGTTGTTCAATATTTTAAAGCTGACTCGTTGGTTTCTTTTATTATTGTAATGCTTGTTATTATCTTTATATATACACTACTAACACCAAATCTTGGTAGTAATACATCTACTCACAAAATGCCAAAAAATCTCTTTTATATTATATTTGGTTTAGCTATAGGTTTTTATGATGGATTTTTTGGTCCAGGAACTGGGAGCTTTTGGACAATGGCTTTAGTTTTACTACTTGGATTAAACTTAAAAGCAGCAACTGCACAGACAAAATTATTTAACTTTACAAGTAATATTGTATCTTTGGTAGTTTTTATATATTCTGGCTTAGTTATTTGGGTAGCTGGTTTAATAATGGGAGTAGGGCAGATAATAGGAGCATTTTTAGGTTCATCTTTAGTCCATAAAAAAGAGGTAAAGTTTATTCGAATTTTCTTTTTAGCAATTGTAGCTTTAACAATAGTTAAACTTATTTGGCAAAACTACTTTTAACACTATGGCAGAGAGGATGGGATAATTAAAAGCTTTTTTTGTATATTTAATCATATCTTCTCAAACCTTATCAAACCCCCATAACAATGGCTTTTATTAAGGTTTTATATATTATTATTTCTCATCCAATTTAGTAACTTTTTTATAAAGATGGTGACTAAAATTTGATGATAATTTTCTATTTTTAGGAAGATTATTTTTTTTGGGAGGGAGGAGGATTACCGAAAGTTTTTATATAAATAAAAGTTTAAAAATGATATTATAGGTTATTAGCTTCAATAAAGGGGGTTTTTATGCTTATAACTATAGATGTAAAAAATGAATCTTTTAAAAATAAGTTTTTAGAGTTTATAAAAACTTTAGACTATGTAGAAGTAAAAGAGATAAAAGATAATATTAAAAAGAAGAGTAAAAAAGATAAATTCAGTGATTTTGCAGGAATGTGGGAAAATTCTGATATAACACAAGAGAGTATTAGGGAAAAAGCTTGGAGAGAGTAATTCTTGATACAAATATTTTAATAGAGATATTAAAAAATAATAAAGATACAATAAAAATTGTTGAACAATTTAGTTTGCACTATATTAGTGAAATTACAAAAATGGAACTATTTTATGGTGCTTTTAACAAGCAAGAGTTAAAAAGATTAAAAAAATTTGTATCATTATTTGAGTTAATACCTGTTAATAAATCTATCTCAAATAAAGCAAGTGAATTAATTTATACATATGCAAAAAGTCATAATCTTACTATACCAGATGGTATAATTGCTTCAACTTCTATAAAATTAAATATAGAACTTTTTACCTACAATATTAAGGATTTTCACTATATAGATGAGATAAAAATTTTTAAAGTATAAATTGGGCTTATCATGAATTGAAATAGTTATTTAGGTGACTAAAATTATTATAACTTTTTTAAAATGTCAAATATATGGGGCTTTAAAGGGGTATAAAAACCTCTGGCAGAGAGGATGGGATTCGAACCCACGGTAGGTTGCCCTACACACGCGTTCCAGGCGTGCTCCTTAAACCACTCGGACACCTCTCTAAAATTGTTAAACCCAGATTATAAAATAGGGGTTAAAAAATATATAGGGGAGATTTTATAAAAAAGAGACCCTTTTCGGGTTACCGTGGCACACAAATAGGCAAAGTGGGCTGCTACATTCCTGTCCTGACCCATTGCTCTACCTACTTGTTGCACGGCTCCAAAAAGGGCTTTGGAATTATAGCATAATTAGATTATAATATACTTTAATCCTTTAACCTTAATTGTAGGGGGTATGTGGGTTTTATTAAATTTGTCATAACCCTCTTTTAGGTTTTTCCAAAATTTATACCACCTGTTTTTTCTATATTTATATAACTCTTTTTGCTCCAATCTAAAAGGGAATATATGAACCCAAACTTTTTTATTTGATTTTTTTAGATAACTCTCTACTAATTTGTAAACATCTTCTATATTTTTGTTTCCTAAAGCGTAGCAACCTATAGATACACAATCTCCATGCACCATTAAGTAGCTTCCTGTTCTTTTGTGATTTCTATCATATCTGTTTGGAAAACCAAGATTAAATGATAGATGGTAATGGCTGTGAGGGTTTAGTGCTTTATACTTTACACTGTAAAACCCCTCTGGACTTTTGCCATCTCCCTCTTTTAATTTTGGTCCTAAACCTCCTGAGTAGTAGCATATTTTATAAACTTTTAAAAGTTTATACTTTTTGCTCTTTTTTGGCTTAATCCATACCTCTAACTCTTTACTTTTTTTAAAAATTCTCAAAAATATAGGATCACCCAAATTTGATTTAAGTGCTTTTAATCTTTTTGATAATATATCTCTTTTGGCTTTTGTTATATCTATTTGCTCTTTTTTTGTTATTTTTGTGGTAGTTTTGTTAATCTCATCTTTTTTGGCTACTTTTGTAGTAGTTAGATTTTTCTCTTTTCCTATTTTTATAGTAATTGTTCTGTTTTTATCTATTTTGGTTATATTCATCTCTTTTGATTTAATTTTATTATCCTTGGTAAGTTCTATATTTTTATAAATTACAAAAATTAGCAAAATAACAATAGTGATAAAAAGTAAATTAAAGATATATTTCATACAATTAGGATAACATATTTTTTATTTACAAAGGCTGTTGATGAGTGAAAATGAGTTAAATGAGAAGAGATATAAAGTAGTATCTTTTATTGCAATGATTGGTGTTGGTATATGGATTGCTTATATAAAAGGGTGGATTTTTGCAGATTTTAAGAGTGTTTCAGCAAAAGAGGGCATAGAGTTGATAAAAGATAACAGATACCCCATATTAGATGTAAGAGATAAAAAAGAGTGGAGTAAAGGGCACATTAAAGGTGCTGTTTTAATTCCATTTAAAGAGTTAAAAAAGAGGGTTTTTGAATTAAATAAATATAAAAACAGAGAGCTTTTAGTCTATTCAAAAACTGGTAGAGAGGGTATTGAAGCTAGTAGATTTTTAGTTAAAAAAGGGATTAAACCTATAAATATAAAGAGTGGTATTTTAGGATTGGCAATAGAGGGTGGTAAAAAGTATCCTCAACTGTTTAAGAAGTAAACTAGAATACTTAAGTAATTATTATCTCATTATCATAATAAGCTAAAGCTTTTAAAGTAAAGTTTACTGTTCTTCTTTTTTGGATCCTCGAATTTATTCGAGGCAATAACTCTGAAATATACTTCTTGTTCAAATAGACGCGAATGAATTCGCGTGTCCGAGAGGTTTGAAAATTTATTTAGTCTTTTAACGGTTATTTATAAATTTGTTTTATATTCTGGATCCTCGAATTTATTCGAGGCAATAACTCTGAAATATACTTCTTGTTCAAATAGACGCGAATGAATTCGCGTGTCCGAGAGGTTTGAAAATTTATTTGTTGATGTTTAATTTAAATCTTAATTTTTTACTCGAATAATTTTAAGTCTCAAAAGAGTGTAAAAAGTATATTTTAAAAATATAAAATTACTTTTTATAAAGAACAATTAGAAAACCTGCTCCTCTATCTGTATTATATGCTTCTATTTTTCCACCAAATTTATCTTCAATAATAAGTTTACTCATATATAAACCTAAGCCCATTGATGCTTGTTTGCTACTTTCGTGTGCTTCAAATATCTTTTTTAGTTTCTCTTTGGGAATTCCTGTTCCATTATCTTCTACTCTTACTTCTACTCTTCCATTTTCGAACTCTTTTAGAGATATATCTATCTCTCCACCCTCTTCAACAGCATCTGCTGCATTTTTAACTAAATTCATTAAAACTTGCAAAAATTCATTTGAGTGAACTTTCATGGTAACTGAAGATAAGTTATATCTTAACTGTATTTTTTTTCTTTTAACAAGTTCATCTAAAAAGTATCCAGCTTTTCTAATTAGTGTAGATAGCTCAACCTCTTTTATATCCTCAGTAGGTCTATAAAATGTTCTAAAATCATCTACTGTTTGGCTCATAAGTTCAACACTATCTTCGATTATTTGACTCTGTCTATCAAGGGTTTGAGGGTTTGGATGACCACTCATAATCTCAAATCTCATTCTAATTAATACTGAAGCTATCTTATTTAGTGGTTGTCTCCACTGGTGTGCAATCATTGGTAGCAACTCTCCCAACATTGCCTGACGAGATTTAAATATTATATCTCTATTGCTCTCTTGAAGGGTTTTTTCATACTCTTTTAACCTGTTATATACTTTTATAGATACAACTAAAGATATTAAAAGCAAGACAAACCAGATAAATATTAGCCAATAGAGGCTCTTGCTAAAAGTTCTATTTTGCTCTTCATATAGGGATTTTTTTATACTATTTATATTTGCCAAAGCTTCACTTTTAATAAAAAATGATACTATCTTTAGATTTAATCTTTTGTTGATTAAAGAGTATGCAACTATATCTCTGTCTTCATAAAAGTGATTAATATTTTTTAACTTTTGTATATATTCCTCTTTAATAGATTTATCTGCATTGTTTAAGACTGAATGTTCATATGTATTGTCAAATACGATAAAATAGCTATCTAAAGAGTGTATAGAGTCAAAAAGATTAACTGCTTCATGAATATTTAATTTGTTACTATCTATTACTCCATTAACAGATTTCAAGCGACTCTTTAGCTCTTTTTTATTATTGCTTAATATATCATGTTTATATGTATTTATATAGTTATCGTATATTCTAGTTTGAGAGTTAAAAAAGATTGTATATGAGACAATAGCATATATAATTAATATAAGTGGTGGAAAGATAATAATTATAGAAGCTATCTTCTTATTATACGAATTTAACTTCAAACTAATTTCCCTCTAAAACATATCCAATTTTTGAACGAACTTTTATTAATCCATCTGGTAATTTTTTTCTTAACTGCTTAACAAATGATCTAATTGCATTATCTGTTGGTATTTCACTCCAAAGTTGATATAGATCTTCATATGTAACTGCACCTTTTTCTGCCAACATCTCCATCATTTTAAGCTCTCTGTGAGTTAAGGCATGTTTTTGATCGTCAAAAGATATAGTGCTTTTAACTGTATCTATGGTTGCATTTAGAGGTAGGTTAATTTGTGTATTCTCTCCTAATTCACTCTCTAATTTCATTAACAACTCATATAGTTTTCTTGATGTTAGAGGTTTTACGATATATTTATCTAATTTCAGCTCAACAGATTCTAACAGATAGTCAGTTTTTGTATAAGCAGAAACTACTACAATTGGTATATCTGTATTTTCTGAGCGAATCTTTTTAATTAACTCTAAACCATTAAACCCAGGAAGTTCAATATCTACAATAGCTAAATCTACCTTTTGTGATTTAAATTTAAGCCAAGCCTCTTCGCCATTCTCACATGAGATTACTTTATTGAAAAACTCACTCAAAATTCCTTTAATATTTTCGTGAACTGTTTTATCATCTTCAACATATAAAACATTTTTTGTTTGTAATATACTATACATTTTTTACCTCTTTTAAAATTAATAAAATTATATCATAAATTATACAATAATTCTATCTTTTATGTAAAATAAATTACAATATGTCAGATTAGTGTAATTTATTTTGCTATTAGAGCCTATTGTTACAAATAAACGCAAATTATCTCATATATTTTGCAAAACGAAAATGAATTTGCATATTCGAGTGGTTGGTATTTGCTTTTTATATTTTGAATCCTCGAATTTATTTGAGGCTTTAACTATATAATATACCTCTTATTCAAATAGATGCGAATTCATTCGAGTGTTAAATTTGTTTGTTGGTATGGTAATTAACTCTTTGTGAATGCGTTATTGCTATTGCCATTGCATCTGTAATATCTAGTGGTTTAATCTCTTTTTTTATACCAAGAACTCTCTTTACCATAAAAGCTACTTGCTCTTTTTTTGCTTTTCCATTTCCTGTTAATGCTTTTTTTACCTGAAGAGGTGTATATTCATAAAAATATCCAACCTCTTGTAAAATTTTAAGAGACAAAGCACCTCTAAATTGTGCTAATTTAATTACACTTTTAGGGTTGTGTGCATAGAATATATCCTCAATTGCAACTTCGTCAATTTTATGAGATTTTAGTATTAAATCTACTGCCTCTACCATCTCTACAATCTGCTCTTGCAGTGTTCTGCTTTTAATTCTTACTAAACCAGCTTCTAAGAGAGAGTTTTTCACACCCTCTCTTTTTAAGATACAATAACCCATATTACGGCTTCCTGGGTCTATTCCTAATATATTCATTCACCCTCTTTTTAACTATGTGAATAAAATAATCACATTAAACTTTAAAACCCCATTTTAGCTTAATTTAGCTAAAATACAAGAAAAGTTTTTCACATTAGGATATATATGAGTGTTGCAGTTAAAGTTTTAGATAAATTAAAACAGGAGATTTCAGAGAGTGAATATAATAGATATATAAAAAATTTAAAATATGATGAGAAGAGCTCTAGAGATGATATAGTAATATATATTACAAATAATATTCTATCTGCTAAATGGATAAAGACAAAATATTCCCAAAAGATAGCGCACCTTTATGAAGTTGAGAGTGGAATAAGAGCAGAGATTATAATAGATACAAAAAGCTCTAAAACAAAAGTTAAAAAAATTACAACAAAGAGTAGTGAAAGCAGTAGTTCTTCAACACTTTTGAATCCATCATTTACTTTTAGTAGCTTTGTTTTAGGAGAGTCTAACTCTTTGGCTTTTAATGTATCTAAAGCAGTTGCGCAGACACCAGGAGAGCAGTATAATCCTCTATTTATCTATGGTGGCGTTGGGCTTGGTAAAACTCACCTTATGCAAGCAGTTGGGAATGAGCTTTTAAAGAGTGGAAAGAGGATTATATATAACACATTTGAGCAGTTTATGAACCGATATACTGCAAATTTACGCTCTAAAAGTATGGATAGATTTAGAGATTACTATAGAAATTGTGATATTTTATTAATAGATGATATCCAATTTATTAGTAATAAAGAGCAAACTCAAGATGAGTTTTTTCATACATTTAATGAGTTACACTCTTTAGGAAAGCAAATTGTAATAACCTCGGATAGAGCTCCAAAAAAGATAGCCGGACTTGTTGATAGATTAAAGAGTAGATTTGAGTGGGGTATGCTAGTATCAATTAACCCTCCTGAGCTTGAGACAAAAATTGCTATTATTCAGAAAAAAATTCAGCTAAATGGCGTTAGAATGCCAGATGATGTAATAAACTTTTTAGCATCTAATTTAGGAAATAATATTAGAGAGATAGAAGGAACAATTATAAAGTTAAATGCAATGAGTAACCTACTTCGACAACCAATTACACTAGAGTTTGCAAAAAGTGCTGTTGCAGATTACTTAAATGACAAGAAAAAGTCAATTTCTATAGAGGAGATAGTAGATTTTGTAGCAAAAGAGTTAAATATAAAACCAGCAGATCTGCGCTCTAAAAAAAGAGCAAAAAAGGTTGTAGAAGCTAGAAGAGTAGCAATCTATCTATCTAGAAATTTAACTACTTACTCTATGCCTCAAATTGCAGTATATTTTGGAATGAAAGATCACTCTGCAATTAGCCACTCTATGAAAAAAATTGAAGAGATTATAGAAGAGGATGAAAACTTTAGAGTATTATTAGATGAGTTACAGAGTAAAATTGAAGCTATTAAAGCAAAATAGCTTAAAAAAATAGTCTATTTAAACAAAAAAAAGGGTATAATTTAAAAATAAAAGTGAAAAGATGTGAAGTGTGCAGTAAAATAACTTAAAGCAAAAAGTGCCAATTTAACACTATCTTAGGAGTTATTCACTAAAATTAGAGTAGATACTACTAATACTATTTATTATATAAATATAGGGGAAAATATGAAAATAGCAACAAGAAAAGATATAATAGAATCAATTCTGATAAATGCACAAGCATTTTTAGAAAAAAAAGATCCAACAAATATTACTTCACATATATATTTGAATGCATCAGCAGATGAAGTAGTAGTAAAAGCAACAGATAGCGAAATAGGTTTAGAGATTAAAAGTAATCAATTTGAAATAATAGAGCCAGGAGCCTTTACAGCAAATGGTAAAAAACTTTTAGATATTGTTAGAAGCTTAAGAGACGATGTAATTGAATTTGAGTTAAATAATAATAATTTAATTATTAAGCAGAAAAAGACAAAATTTAAATTACCTACATTCTCTTATGAAGAGTATCCTACATTCCCTAATATTGAAGATAAAGCAAAAATATCATTAGATGCAATAGATTTAATACAAAATCTTAAAAAAATTACCCCTGCAATTGATATAAATAACCCCAAATATGAACTCAATGGTGCTCTAATAGATATAAAAAAAGATAAAACTACATTTGTAGGAACTGATACAAGAAGATTGGCTATAGTAGAGTTAATTAAAGAGTCTCAAGAAGAGTTAGATTTAATAATACCAAAAAAAGCAATTATAGAGATACAAAAACTATTTTTAGATAAAATTGATATATATTATGATGAAAATAGTTTAATTGTAAAAAATGATCAATTTTTTCTGTTTACTAGATTAATAAATGGGAAATTTCCTGAATATAAAAGAATTATCCCACAATCAACAAAATATAATTTAACAATACCAAAAAAAGAGATATTAGAAGCTATGAAAATAGTAAATATTATATCTCCAGAAATTAAAATTACATTTGAACCAAATTTAATTACGCTAGAATCTTTAAATAGTGAAATACAAGAGGCTAAAACAACTATTGAATTGGCAGTTCCAATAGAGAGTAATTTTATATTTGCACTAAATAGCAAATATCTATTTGATTTTATATCTCAAATAGATGAAGATAATTTTGAAATAGGATTAAATGAGCCATCACTTCCATTTTTAGTTAGAAGTAATAACTTTTTAACTGTAATTATGCCAATTTTACTATAAAGAAGAGAAGATGCAAACAAAATTTATATTTGTAACAGGTGGAGTTTTAAGCTCATTAGGAAAAGGAATAGCAGCTGCTAGTATAGGAACTCTTTTAAAAGCATCTGGTAAATCTATTGGTATTTTAAAATTAGACCCATATATAAATGTAGATCCAGGAACTATGTCGCCACTAGAACATGGAGAGGTTTTTGTAACTAAAGATGGAGCTGAGACAGATTTAGATTTAGGACACTATGAGAGATTTTTAAACACATCTTTAACAAAAGCTAATAACTTTACAACAGGAAGAGTATATCTATCTGTTTTAGAAAAAGAGAGAAGAGGCGAGTATTTAGGTAAAACTATACAAGTTATTCCACATATTACAGATGAGATAAAAAGTAGAATTTACAAAGCTGGAGAGGGTAAAGATATACTTATAGTTGAGCTTGGTGGAACTGTAGGAGATATAGAGGGCTTACCATTTTTAGAGACAATAAGACAAATAAAGCATGAATTGGGTTCTAAAAATGTTATGAATATTCACTTGACTCTACTTCCATATATTAGAGCTGCAGGAGAGCTTAAAACAAAACCTACACAACACTCTGTAGGAGAACTTCGTCGTATTGGTATTACACCAAATATGATAATTTTAAGAAGCGAGCAGACAATTCCTAAAGATATAAAAGATAAAATAGCTTACAGTTGTGATATTGATAGAGAATCTGTAATAGAAGCAGTCGATGCTGCTACAATTTATAGAGTGCCTTTAAATTTTTTGGCTCAGGATATATTAACACCAATATCTAAACAGTTAGAGTTAGGTAGTTTAAAACCTGATATTGCCATTTGGAACGATTTGGTAAATAAGATACTACACCCATCAGGTAGTATAAAAATAGCATTTGTTGGTAAATATTTAGATTTAAAAGAGTCGTATAAATCTTTAACAGAGGCTTTAATTCACGCAGGTGCAAATTTAGATTTAAAAGTTGATATAACTTGGGTAGATAGCGAAGAGGTTGAAGAGGATGGTGCCTCTAAATATTTAGAGAGTGTAGATGGAGTTTTAGTTGCTGGTGGATTTGGTCAAAGAGGAGTTGAGGGTAAGATAAAGGCTATTGAGTATGCAAGAGTAAATAAGATTCCATATTTGGGGATATGTTTAGGAATGCAACTTGCATTAATTGAGTTTGCAAGAAATGTAGCCAAAATAGCAGATGCAACATCTGTAGAGTTTGATGAAGATACTAAAAATCCTCTTGTTTATCTAATCGATAGTTTTATTGATGCAAATGGAGAGCATCAAGTTAGAACAAACAAATCTCCACTTGGTGGAACAATGAGGCTTGGAGAGTATAAATGCGAAGTAAAAGAGGGCTCAAACCTCTTTAAAGCATACAATAGCTCTATAATTTATGAGAGACATCGCCACAGATATGAAGCAAACCCTAAATATAGAGAGCAGTTAGAGTCTTGTGGATTAGAGGTAACGGGTGAGTCTAATGGATTGATAGAGGTTATTGAGGTAAAAGAGCATCCTTGGTTTATGGGTGTTCAGTTTCATCCAGAGTTTACTTCAAGATTGCAAAATCCAAACCCATCTATTTTAGCCTTTGTAAAAGCTATAAAAGAGCTTAATGAGTAATCAAGATAGAGTTTTAAAAAAAGAGGATATATTTAAAGCTCTATACAATCGCCACAATGGCAACTTTGTAACACTTAAAAATTTGCCCCATCCAAATAGTTTTAAAGATATGCAAAGAGCCATTAAGAGAGTTAAAGAGGCTATTTCACTTAATGAAAAGATAGTCTTAATTGGCGATTATGATGTAGATGGAGTTACGGCAACTACTGTAATAAGAGAGCTTTTTGAGGCAATTGCTTATCCATTAGAGTGGATAATTCCCAATAGATTTAAAGATGGATATGGCATAAGTAAAAAGATTATCGATAGAGTAGAGGCAAATTTAATTATTACAGTAGATAATGGCATAGCTGCTGTTGAAGCAGCTGAAATTTGTCAAGATAGGGGTATAGATTTAATAATTACAGATCATCACACAGTGCCAGAAGTTGCCCCAAAAGCTTATGCAATAGTAAATCAGAAGCAGAGTTCTTGTGGGTTTGAGTATAAAGAGATATGTGGAGCTCAAATAGCTTGGTATTTTGCTGCAGCACTTAGTAGAGAGTTAAATGCGAAATTAGATACAAAAGAGTTAATGGGTATCGTATCAATAGCTATTGTTGCAGATATAATGCCACTAAATGGAATAAATAGAGCAATGCTACTTGCTGGATTAGAGTATTTAAAACGCTCAAACAGAGCTTTTATTAAGGCTCTTAAAAATAGAGGTATAGTTAAAAATACTCTTAACTCTGAGACAATAGCATTTTATATAGCACCTTTGCTAAATAGTGCTGGGCGATTAAAAGAGGCATCTTTAGCTTCGGATTTTCTATTTTCAAAGTCGGTAGATGAGGCTGAGATTATTTTAAATGAGTTGATATCTCTAAACCAAGAGCGAAAAGAGATAGAGAGAGATATCACAAAAGAGGCGCTAAAGCAGGTAAATCCAAATGATAATATAGCAATTGTGTGGGGAAGAGATTGGAGTGAAGGGGTTGTAGGTATTGTAGCCTCTAAAGTAGCAGAAACCTATAAAATACCTGCTATAGTTTTAAGCTGTAAAGATGGTATATGTAAAGGTAGTGGAAGAAGTTGGGGAGATTGCAATTTATATAATTTGTTAGATAAGTCAAGAGAGTATTATTTAAAGTTTGGTGGTCATAAAATGGCGATAGGTATTAGCTTTAAAGAGGAGAAGTTGCCAGTAATTAAGAGTATTTTAAATATAGAAGCCTCTAAAATGTGTAGCAAAGATTATGTAGATAACACAATTTTAGGCACACTCCCGTTTAGCGAGATAGATTTTGATTTATTAGAGATATTAGATAAATTTGAGCCATACGGCGAGGCAAACCCAAAACCTAAATTTAGAGCAGTGGTAGATATTTTGGACTCTAGTGATGTTGGTGAAAGCAAAGAACATAGAAGATATCGATTTAAAGATGATACAGGCAGAATGTTTAGTGCAATAGAGTTTAGAAGCAAAAAGAGCCACGAAAAAGGTGATAGAGCAACTATTATTTTTACTATAGGTAAAAATGAGTATAATGGAAATATATATATTAATTTGTATATAGAGGAGATTTTATGAGCAAGTATAACAGAATAACAAAAGAGTCTATTAGAGCTATGGTAGATAGCTTCTACCCAACAATTTTAGCAGACCCAATAACAGCACCACCATTTATTGAAAAAGTTGGTAGCGATATAGAGTCGGCTGAGTGGAGAGAGCATTTGGAGTTACTGACAAATTTTTGGGCAATGAGCGCTTTGGGCGATTTAGACTACACGGGCTCTCCACTAGCACCACACTTTAATTTAGATTTAACAAAAGAGCAGTTTGATAGATGGTTAGAGCTATTTGCTCAAGCAATAGATAGAGTTTATGAGAAAGATGTAGGAGAGTTCTTTAAACAAAGAAGCCAAAATATAGCTCAAAACTTTATGAGAAATTTGGGTATTAACTGACTCTGTTAAATAATCGGATTCTCGAATTTATACGAGGCAATAAGTTAATGATGCTCCAAATAGATACGAATAAATTCGCGTATCTATTTTTATTGTAAAATATCTATATTTCTTTGGATTGTAGAGTCTATAATATTTTTATAAATATTCATAATTTCATCTATAATTTCAATAGGGGTTGCGTTGCAAATATCATATATCGTAATAGATATAGAGTTTTGGTTAATAGATATTTCAATTTCATCTTTATTATAAAA